>JAETOQ010000068.1 GCA_021771635.1 Oscillospiraceae bacterium
AAGGATATGGCCTCCTTTCGTCAAGTTGTTGTGTCGTAACTCAACTTTAACCGATAAGGCCTTATCCTTCATCCCTTTTTTATTCACTTGTCCAACATCTATTGTAATCCTACAGATTGCGCAAGAGATATTTCATGGATTTTTCTTGAAATACCAGCGGTTCTCTGGTATAGTATTCTAGTTATAGTATGTGGAACTGACAGAGGTGAAAACGTGTACTTACGAGCATTGGAAATCCAGGGCTTCAAGTCCTTTCCCGATAAGACGGTCCTGAACTTTGGCGAGGATATCACCGCCATCGTGGGGCCCAATGGCTCCGGAAAGTCCAACATCTCCGACGCCATCCGCTGGGTCATGGGCGAGCAGAGCGCCAAGGGCCTCCGGGGCGCCAAGATGGAGGACGTCATCTTTGGCGGCACGGAAAAGCGGAGCCAGGTGGGATTTGCCCAGGTGACGCTGGTCATCGACAACACGGAGCATATCTTCCCCACCATGGAGGAGGCAGAGGTGTCCGTCACCCGCCGGTATTACCGCAGCGGCGAGTCGGAGTATTACATCAACCGCCAATCTGTCCGGCTGAAGGACGTGACGGAGCTCTTTCTGGACACCGGCATGGGCAAGGAGGGCTACTCCATCATCGGCCAGGGCAAGATCGACGAGATCCTGTCCGCCAAGAGCGGCGAGCGCCGGGAGATCTTCGAGGAGGCCGCCGGTATCTCCAAGTTCCGCCACCGGAAAGAGGAGTCCGAGCGGAAGCTGGAGCGCACGGAGGAGAATCTGGTGCGCATCAACGACAAGATCTCCGAATTGGAGCTGCAGGTGGAGCCTCTGCGGGAGCAGTCTGAAAAGGCGAAAAAGTATCTGGTGCTCCGGGATGAGCTGCGCATTTTGGAGATCTCCGTTTGGCTGGAGAACCTGGACGCCCTGAAGGCGGGCGCCCGGAAGCTGGAGGCGGATTTCCGCGCCGCCGAGACCGCCCGGGACGAGGCCCGAGGCCGGCTGGACGCCCTCTATGCCGAGGGGGAACGGTACGGCGAGAAGATGCGGGAGAAGGACATGGAGGCGGAGCGCGTCCGCTCCGAAGCCAACCAGCTGGACGGCCAGGTGAAAGAGCAGGCGTCCGCCGTCGCCGTGCTGGAGAGCACCATCGCCCACAACCGGGAGAACATCACCCGTGCCCAGGCGGAGCTGGAGGAGACCGACAGCCGCGCCGGGGGCCTGGAAAAGCAGGCGGCGGAGCAGGAGAGCCGGATCGTGGAGATCGACCGGGAGATCACGGAGCTGAACGCCGCTCTGGACGGCCTGCTGGCAAAGGCCCGCACCGCCGCCGAGCAGGCGGGGGGAGCCCAGTCCCAGGCGGAGGCCCTCCGGGGCCAGGAGGCCATTGCCGCGGCCGCCGCCGCGGACGCCAGGGCGGAGGCCGCCGCCATCGCCGCCGAGAACGGCCAGATCGCGGAGCGAAAGGCCGCCGTGGAGCAGGAGCAGGCCGCGGCGGAGGCCCAGCTGGAGGCGTCTGAACGGGAGGCCAAGGCCAACCGTCGCGCCCTGGAGGACGCCCGGGACGAGGCCGCTGCCGCCGCCAACATCATCGCGGGCCACAGCCTGCGAATGGAGGAGCGGAGGAAAAAGGCCGCCGCCGCATCGGAGCAGCGGGTGAAGCTGACCATGGACGTGGGGGCGCTGGATAACCGCATCCGCCTGCTGACGGAGATGGAAAGGGAGTACGAGGGCTTTTCCAAGGCGGTCAAGAGCGTGATGCAGGCAAAGAGCAGCCTCCGGGGCATCCATGGCCCGGTGGCGAACCTGATGAAGACGGACCAGCAGTACTCCCTTGCCATTGAGATCGCCCTGGGGGCCGGCCTGCAGAACATCGTGGTGGACCGGGAGGAGGACGCGAAAGCGGCCATCAACTTCCTGAAGCAGCGGGACGGGGGACGGGCCACCTTCCTGCCCCTCACCGCCATCCGGGGCGACGAGCTGCGCCAGAGCGGCGTCGAAAATGAGTTTGGCTTCGTGGGGCTGGCCTCCCGGCTGGTGAAATTCGACCAGCGGTATCAGAATATTTTCAACAGCCTCCTGGGCCGCACGGTCATCGTGGAGGACATGGACTGCGGCATCGCCATGGCCCGGAAGTACCGCAGCGCTTTCCGCATCGTCACTCTGGACGGCCAGGTCATCAACCGGGGCGGCTCCATGACCGGCGGCTCCACCAGCCGCGGCACGGGCGTGCTGAGCCGCGCCGCTGAACTGGAAAAGCTGAACGGCCGCGCCGCCGCCATGCACGAAAAGCTCACCGCCGCCCAACAGGCGGAAGAGGCGGCGAACCGGGAGCTGGCCGCCGCCCAGTACGAGCTGGAGACCGCTGAGAGCCAGCGCCGTCAGGCTGAGGACGAGGTTTTGCGCCTGGAGGGCACCAAGAACCACTTCGACATCCTCCTGCGCTCCCTGCGGGAGAATCTGGAAAACCTGGAGGGCGAGCTGGAGAGCCTGTCCGGCCGCCTGACCGACAACGCCGCCCGCGCCGCCCAGGCGGAGAAGCAGGTGGCGGAGCAGGAGGCCCTGGCGGCGGACTTCCGCGCCAAGGCCGAGGAGGGCCTCGACCGCCAGTCGGAGCTGCTGGCCCAGTCCGGCGCCCTGACGGAGGAGATCACCGGCAAAAAGTCCGACCTGGCGGCCCTGACCGCCCAGCGGGAGGCCGCCGTCCGCCGCGCCGCCGACCTGCGGCAGCTGGCGGCGGAACTGACCGGGGACCGGGTGCAGAAAGAGGAGACCGTCCGGACCTACCAGAGAAATATCGACGCCGCCGGGAGCGAGATCGCCCAGCGGAGGGAGACCATGGCGGACCTCGCCAACCGTGGACAGGCGTTCCAGGACCGTCTGAAGGCCCTGAACGAGGAGAAGATCGCCCTGGAGGCACAGCGCACCGCCCAGAACAAGGCCAGCCAGGAGATGAACGAAAACCTGCTGGACCTGGAGCGGGCGGCATCCAAGCTGGAGCAGAAGATCGCCACCTCCGCCATGGAGGAAAAGCAGATCCTGGACCGGCTGTGGGAGCACTACGAGCTGTCCCATTCCGACGCCCAGGCGCAGCGCATCGAGCTGGAGAGCGTGCCCAAGGCCAGCCGCCGCATCGGCGAGCTGAAGCGGGACATCTCCGCCCTGGGCACCCCCAACATCGGCGCCATCGAGGAGTATGAGCGGGTGAATGGCCGCTACACCTACCTGACCGGCCAGCGCGACGATGTGGAAAAGGCCAAGGGGGAGCTGGAGGGCATCATCGAGGAGATCACCAGCCAGATGACCGTCATCTTCGCGGAGCAGTTCCGGCTCATCAACGAGAGCTTCCAGACCACCTTCACCGACCTCTTCGGCGGCGGCGCCGCCCGGTTGGAGCTGGAGGACGAGAACGACATCTTAGGCTGCGGCATTGAGATCAAGGCCCAGCCGCCGGGAAAGACACTCAAGACCATCTCCCTGCTCTCCGGCGGAGAGAAGGCCTTCGTGGCCATCGCCCTGTACTTCGCCATTTTGAAGGTCCATCCCACGCCCTTCTGCGTCATGGACGAGATCGAGGCCGCTCTGGACGAGCCCAATGTCATCCGGGTGGCCCGCTACATGCGGACTTTGGCGGGGCGGACGCAGTTCATCGTCATCACCCACCGCCGGGGCACCATGGAGGAGGCCGACGTCCTCTACGGCGTCACCATGCAGGAGCAGGGCGTGAGCAAGATCCTGACCATCAATCTGAACGACATGGCGAAGGAACTGAAGATCAAATAGGCATGGTGACGCCATATCAGGGCTCCCGCCGCAGCCCAGCAAGGCGGGTGCGGTGGGAAAAGGAGGAGCAAGGGAGCGGGTGCAGTTTTCACCGAAGGTGGAAACGAAACACAGCGGACTTTGCGACGACGTCATGCAGGAGCAGGGCGTGAGCAAGATCCTGACCATCAATCTGAACGACATGGCAAAGGAATTGAAGATCAAATAATTTCTCTATTGTGGAGAAGTTCCCCCCTGCCAGGGGCAGTTACCTTGGGCGGTGACTGTCAGATCCTGCGTTGGGCGCGGTCCTCGTCCTCGCAATCTCCATATCCCTCGCTTTTGGTTTGCGCCAAAAGCTCACTCATTCCGATGCTCGGCCTCTCCCCACGAAAACCGCTCCGCTGGGTTTTCGCGGGGACCCCGAAGTTTTCGGCTTTCAGCCACGCGAATCGGAATTGCAGGGACGGGCAAAGACCGTAAGGACCAGCGTTCCTTTCCGCTGCCACTGGCTGGGCAGTTGCGGCAGTGTGTTTTGGATACCTGCCCCTCGATAAAAAATCAGTGTCCCCCTTTCATTGCTGTCATCTGGGAGCGCCAGGGCAGCGGCAGCGGGGCTTGTTGCTGAAAGCCTTGCGATGACCACCCCGGTATTGCACCCAAGCCCCCAAATGCGGCGGCGCAGTCCTGCCCTCGCACCTTGTCCGGCGCACCCGGCAGAAAGCAACCAAGTCTGCACCGCACCGTCTCGCTCGACCAAACGTCTCAAGCAAAAAAGGCGCAACGCGCCGTTTTGCGCCAAAGCGATTTCTCTTTGGACCGTGCACGGCCCGTTTCTCTTTTTCAAGAAAAAGAGAAATGGGGGGTGTATTCCCCCTGCGGAAAGTCCGCTGAAATTTGATATTTGATAAATGAAGAAGGCCCTTTCCATGGGCCTGAAAAACGGCTGGTCCCCAGCGGCGGTTTGATGGTTTTGGGTATCCTGCCGGCCTGCTGCGGCACGGGATAAAACCCCGTTTGGGTTCCTGATTCTAATTCCTGATTTTGGAGGGTATCATGGGCTTTTTTGACAAACTGAAAAAAATCACCACCAACATCTTCTCCGGCTTCACCGAGGCCGACGAGGCCTTTTTTGAGGAGCTGGAGGAGACGCTGATCCTGGCCGACCTGGGCATGGACACCGCTCTGGAGGCGGTGGAACAGCTGCGCCAGCGCGTGCGCAGGGAAAAACTCCATGACCAGGAGGAGGTCAAGGCGGCCCTGCGGGACGTGCTGGCGGAAGAGATGTCCGTGGGCGATACCGCCCTGGACACCTCCACGAAGCCCACTGTGGTGCTGTTCATCGGCGTCAACGGCGTGGGCAAGACCACCTCCATCGGCAAGCTGGGAAATCAGCTGAAAAACGAGGGCAAGCGGGTGCTGTTCTGCGCGGCGGATACCTTCCGGGCCGCCGCCGCCGACCAGCTGCAGATCTGGTCTGAGCGGGCGGGCTGCGAGCTGGTGCGCCAGCATGAGGGAGCGGACCCCGGCGCGGTGCTGTTCGACGCATTGCAGGCCGCCAAGGCCCGGGGCGTGGACGTGGTGCTGTGCGACACCGCCGGACGGCTCCACAACAAGGCCAATCTGATGGCGGAGCTGAGCAAGCTCTCCAAGATCATTGACCGGGAGTGCCCCGGCGCGGCCCGGGAGACCCTGCTGGTCCTGGATGCCACCACCGGCCAGAACGGCCTGATCCAGGCACGGACCTTCAAGGAGACGGCGGGCCTCACCGGCATCGTCCTCACCAAGCTGGACGGCACCGCCAAGGGCGGCATCGTTGTCGCCATCGCCCGGGAGCTGGGAGTGCCCGTGAAGTTCGCCGGCGTGGGCGAGGGCATTGACGACCTCAAGCCCTTCGACGCCCGGGCGTACGTGGAGGCCATCATCTGACACCGGCATACAACGGAAAGGAGCGGACGGTATGATCACGATTTTTAACCGGCGGGAGCTGATCACCACCTCCTCCCAGCAGCGCTTTTTCCGTATTCGGGAGGCGCTCTCCGCCGCCGGGATCGACAGCCATACCAAAACGCACGGTGCTGCTGGAGCCGCGGAGCGCGCCCGGTTCGGCACGGCCGGGCTCCGCCAGGACGCCATGTACACCTACGCGATTTACGTGCATCAAGACGACTATAACCGGGCGGCGCGGGCCATTCAGCCCGCCCTCCGGGACAAGTATTGAAAGAAAAAGGATCGGGAGACTATGATGAGACAAGACGGACGGGCGTTTGACGAGCTGCGCCCCATCAAAATAACAACTGATTTTGTGAAATTCGCGGAGGGCAGCTGCCTCATCGAGTGCGGTGACACCAAGGTCCTCTGCTGCGCCAGTGTGGAGGACCGTACTCCGCCCCATGTGCCGGAGGGCGAGGGCTGGGTGACGGCCGAGTACTCCATGCTGCCCCGGGCCAACCGGGAGCGGAGCCGCCGGGACGTCTCCAAGCTGAAGCTGTCCCCCCGCAGCGCCGAGATCCAGCGGCTGGTGGGCCGGTCCCTCCGGGCCGCCGTGGACATGAGCCGGCTGGGCGAACGCACCATCACCATCGACTGCGATGTGCTCCAGGGGGATGGCGGCACCCGGACCGCCTCCGTCACAGGCGGCTTCATCGCGCTCAGCCTGGCCTGCCGGAAGCTGGTGGAGGACGGCGTCCTGGCCTCCAGTCCCATCCGGCACTCTGTCACCGGCGTCTCCGCCGGCATCGTGGATGACACCGCCCTGCTGGACCTCCAGTACAGCGAGGACAGCCGGGCCCAGGTGGACCTGAACTGCGTCATGAACGAGCGGGGCGAGCTGATCGAACTCCAGGGCACCGGCGAGGGCCGGGCCTTCACCCTGGAGGAACAGCAGGAGCTGGTGCGCCTGTGCGCCAAGGGCAACCGGGAGCTGCTTGCCATCCAGAGAGCGGCCCTGGAGGGATGAGCCATGGCGCAGATCTTTGAAACACTGATGCTGATCTTCTTCGGCCTGTCCTGGCCTTTCAACATCGCAAAGTCCCTTCGCTCCCGCACAGCGAAGGGAAAGAGCCTGCTGTTCGAGGCGTTTATCATCACCGGCTATCTGTTCGGCCTGGCGGGGAAGTTCATCAGCGGAAATGTGACCTATGTGGCGGCGGTCTATGTGCTGGACATTCTGATGGTGTCCGCGGACTTCGTGCTGACCTGCCGGAACCGCCGCCTGGACCATGCGAAAGAGGAGGAATCTGTATGAAGTTCGTGCTCGCCACCCACAATCCAGGCAAGCTGCGGGAGATGTCCGCCATATTGTCCCAATTCGGCGTGGAGGTGGTCAGCCCCGGGGACCTGGGGATCACCGTGGACGTGGAGGAGACGGGGACCACTTTCGCGGAGAATGCCATGCTGAAAGCCAGGGCCATCTGTGAAGCGGCGGGCCTGCCCGCCATCGCCGATGACTCCGGCCTCTGCGTGGACGCCCTGAACGGCGGCCCCGGTGTCTACTCCGCCCGCTACGGCGGCGAGGGCCTGGACGACAGGGGGCGGTACATGCTCCTGCTGAACAATCTCCGGGGCCAGACCACCCGGGCGGCCCACTTTGCCTGTGCCATCGCCTGCGCCTTCCCGGGCGGCGACGAGCTGACGGCGGAGGGCCGCTGCGACGGCACCATCGCCTTTGCCCCCATGGGGGAGGGCGGCTTCGGCTACGATCCGGTGTTCTTTGTCCCGGAGCTGAAAAAGACCTTCGGCCAGCTGACGGCGGAGGAGAAGAGTGCGATCTCTCACCGTGGCCGTGCCCTGGCGGATTTTGTGAAAAAACTTGCAACTTATTTGAAGAAATAACGTCTGAATAGAAAAGGGGCGGGGGAGTGCTCTCGTTCCACGGACGCATACCGGGGCAGCCGCCCTTTTTGAAAACAGGAGTAATTTATGGAACTGACAAGCAAACAGCGGGCCCAGCTGCGGGGCCTGGCAAACACCATCGACACCATCATTCAGATCGGCAAGGACGGCATCGGGGAAAACCTGATCAAGCAGGCCGACGACGCTCTGGAGGCCCGGGAGCTCATCAAGGGCCGGGTACTGGACAACAATATCGAGTATGACGCCCGCCTCGCGGCGGCGGAGCTGGCGAAAGCCACCCGAAGCGAGGTGGTGCAGGTCATCGGGACCAAATTCGTGCTGTACCGGGAGAGCCACAGCAAGCCCAGGGACAAGCGCATTCAGCTTGTAAAAACACGGGCAAGAGCAAAAAAATGATGAAAAAGTGAAGATTGGAGAGTGGAGATACGGCATTCCGCCGCGGGTGGAATGATCTCAATTGATCCGGCAAAGCCGGACGCCTGATCTTCCAACTCAACGCTTTACTCTCCAATCTGATTTGAGGTAGTGACTATGAAGATCGGCATTTACGGCGGGACCTTCAACCCGCCCCATCTGGGCCATATCACCGCCGCCCGGGCAGTGTTTGAGCTGCTGAAGCTGGATCAGCTGCTGCTGATCCCCGCGGGGCTGCCGCCTCACAAGGCGCTGCCGGAGGGAAGCCCTACCCGGGCACAGAGGCTGGAGATGACCCGCATGGCTGGAGAGCAGCTGGGGCTGGGCGGCAGGGTGAAAACACTGGACATTGAACTGCACCGCGCCGGGAAGAGCTATACCTCCGCCACGTTGGAGCAGATCAAAGCCCAGTATCCGGACGACGAGCTGTGGCTTTTGATGGGGACGGACATGTTTCTGACCATCCAGGCGTGGCACGCGCCGGAGGAGGTCCTCTCCCTGGCGGGGATCGCCGCTTTCGGCCGGACGGAGGCGGACACGGCGGAGCTGTTCGACATCCAGCGGGAGTATCTGTATCGAACCTATCCCCAGGCCCGCATCTTCACCTTGACCATCCCCGGCGTCGTGGATGTCTCCTCCACGGAACTGCGGGAGAAGCTGGCGAGGGGAGAGGGCGCCGGCCTTCTGGCCCCGGCGGTCTACGGCTACATCCTGCGGGAGGGGCTGTACAACACCCGCGCGGACCTGAAAGCCCTGTCTCTGTCCCAGCTCCGGCCGGTGGCGCTGAGCTATTTGAAGCACCAGCGCATCCCCCACGTGCTGGGGACGGAGCAGGAGGCCATCCGCCTGGCGGAGCGCTATGGGGCGGATGTGGAAAAGGCCCGCCGGGTCGCCCTGCTCCACGACTGCACGAAGAAGCTGGACATGCCGGAGCAGCTGGCTCTGTGCGAAAAGTACGGCATTGCGCTGGACGAACTGGAGCAACAGGCCCTGAAGCTGCTCCACGCCAGGACCGGCGCCGCCGTGGCCCGGGACGTGTTCGGCGCGGATGACGAGATCTGTTCCGCCATCCGGTGGCACACCACGGGCCGCGCCAACATGACGAAGCTGGAAAAAATTATCTATCTCGCGGACTATATCGAACCCAGCCGGGATTTTCCGGGGGTAGACAAATTGCGGAAAGTGTGTTATGAAGATTTGGATAACGGCCTGCTGATGGGCCTGGAGATGACCATTCAGGAGATGACGTCCATGGGGAACCCGGTACACCACGCCACCATTGAGGCCAGGGACGCCCTGCTGGCAGAGCCTGGGCAGGAGCTTTAAGGCAACACCGCACAATTCACCGCTACCGCGTCAAGCGGCATCTCCTGGGTAATTTTTCCGTCATAGCACACAAAGTCTGCTTGGTGGGCGCCAGCCCATCGGCGCATCCTTTATGCACTCTGACGAAAAATCCCTGCCGTGATATGCCACTTGGAATTATGCGGTGTTGCCTTAATACTAATTTTTGATAAAACCATTTCGTTTTATCAAGAACGGAAACGCACAAGTGCGTTTCCATTTTGCACCGTAAACGGTGCAAAATGCGTCTCATAAGAACTTGACGCTATAAAAAGCTTTTTAAAGCTTTTTAACAAGTTTTCGTATAAGCGTGCCCGACCGCACCAGGTCCGCCGAGGGAGATATCAGACAGCACACCAAGGGGAAAGCGCGGCGCCGGTGTGCGCAGCACATGGGATCTCAAATGCGGGAACCTTATCTGGGAACAGTATGAAAGGATAGATCAACAGTGCAGAGAGAAACAGGAAAACGTGTGGTGGGAGGAAAAACGCCGAAACAGCCCAAACAAAAAAAGCCCAGCCGCCTGACACGCCAGCAGAGAGTCCTGGTCGTGATCGCCGTGATCCTGGCGGCGGCCCTCGCGGTGGTGGCGGCCTGTCAGAGCCTGTTTGTCCGCCCGGACCTGGGCGGCAAAAAGCCGGGAACGGGGAAGAATGACGGCAGCGGCACCGCGGCGGAGATCGATTACGGCGACGGCGTCCGTCCCAGGGCGGACGGCGAGCGCAAGAGTGAGGATTTCTACACAGTCCTGATTTTGGGACGTGACACGGGCGGCGGCGGCAACACGGACACCATGCTGCTGGCAAGCTATGACGTGACCGGCCAGAAAGCCACGGTCATGTCCATCCCCCGGGACACCATGGTCAACGTCTCCTGGGATGTAAAAAAGATCAACTCCGTCTATAATACCTATGGCGGCGGCGACAAGGGCATCCAGGCCCTCTATAAAGAGATCTCCCAGCTGGTGGGCTTTGAGCCGGACTACCAGGTGGTCATCGAGTGGGAGGCTGTGGGCAAGATCGTGGACGCCATCGGCGGCGTGTATTTCGATGTGCCCTACGACATGCATTACAGCGATCCCTATCAGGACCTGGTCATCAATCAGGCCAAGGGTTACCGCCTGCTGAACGGCGATGACGCCATGCAGGTCATCCGCTGGCGGAAGAACAACGGCAGCAGCGGCATCGGCGACTCGGGGCGGATGGAGATCCAGCAGGACTTCCTGAAGGCGGTCATCAAGCAGATGCTGACCATCCAGAACATCGGCAACATCAATAAGATCGCCAAGGTGTTCCAGGAGAACGTGGAGACGGATATGAGCTTCCAAAACATCCTGTGGTTCGCCCAAAAGGCTTTCATGGGCGGACTGAACGTGGACGATGTGGAATTCGTCACCATGCCCTACAAGGGCGCCAGCGCGTGGAGCCGTTCCTACCGGCAGAACCTGTCCTATGTAGTTCCCATTGCCAGCCAGCTGCTGGACATCGTGAACAACAAGCTCAGCCCCTTTGTGGAGATCTTTACCCTCAGCGACCTGGACATCATGTCCGTCAATTCCAACGGCAGCCTCAGCTCCACCACCGGCCGGGTGGAGGACAGCAAGGCGGCGGTTCCCCCGGCGAAGCCCAGCAAACCCGAGGAGACGGCGCCTGTGGACGAGCCGGATGTGGATGAAAACGGAGACCCCGTCGACTCCGGGACCGTTGTGATCGATCCCGGCACCGGACTGCCGGACACGGCTGACCCCGGCACGGACACGGGCACCACCACACCCGGCTCGACGCCCGTGACGCCGCCATCCGACAATAGTACCCAGCCGGAGACGCCGGACAGCAGCGGCGGGGACCAGCCGGCGGACGCTGCGACGCCCGCGGAGCCGGAAACGCCGGAGGAACCCGGCTTCTCCGTCATCGAGCCGCCTCCGGCGGCCTGAGCTGAATAGAAAGGAACGATGATATGACACCAAAGGAATTAGCCATCATTGCCGCCAAGGCGCTGGATGAAAAGAAGGGCAAGGAGATCGCCGCCATCGAGGTGACGGAGCAGACCACCCTGGCGGACTACTTCGTCATCGCCACCGGCACCTCCAACACCCAGATCAACGCGCTGAGCGGCGCTGTGGAAAAGGCCATGAAGGAGCAGGCGGGGGAGGATCCTCTGCGCCGGGAGGGTTACCGGGACGGCACTTGGGTCCTGCTGGACTACGGCTGCGTGGTGGTCCACATTTTCTCTCAGGAGGCCCGGGAGTTCTACTCTCTGGAGCGCCTGTGGCACGACGGCAGGCCCCTGGACCTCAGCAATGTGCTGACGGAGGACTGAGGGCCTCCCGCACCAAATGGCGCGTACAAGTATTTTCGCAAAGCGAAAATCTTGAAATGGGCGGGCTCTGCCTGACCATTTGAGTCCAATGCGGGGTCCCCGCAAAATCAGAGATTTTGTGGGGCGGCCCGGG
>JAETOQ010000069.1 GCA_021771635.1 Oscillospiraceae bacterium
TAAAATAGCTTTTCATAGATCGGATTCATCATAAGCACCTCACGAAATAGAACTTTTAATGTTCTCTACAATTTCATTATAGAACATAAAATGTTCTCTGTCAAGGAGAAATTATTATGGAAACTTTACGGATTTTAGGGGAGAGACTACGAGAACTTCGGAAGGAACGCAAGTTGATTCAGCTTGATTTGGCAAAAGTTTTGGAAATTACAGATGTGCATTACCGGCGCATAGAGGCTGGAAAAGTAAACATTTCCACCTTGACATTATGCACCCTGGCGGATTATTTTGGAGTGACCACGGAATATCTGCTGGGGCGCTCGGACCAGCGGTGAAGGGTTCCGCCCGCGGGCGGGGCGGGGAGATGTCCGGCTTTGCCGGACGGGAATGCACCCCCCATTTCTCTTTTTCTTGAAAAAGAGAAACGGGCCGTGCACGGTCCAAAGAGAAATCGCTTGAGCGCAAAACGGCGCTTCACGCCTTATTTGCTTAAAATACGGGGGGCCCAGCAAGAGACCATGGTGGTCGTTGTCAAATTCAGCGTTGGGCGCGGGCACGGTCTTGCTGAATCTTTTGGCCTTTTGCCACGCGAATTGGAATTGCTTGGCCGGGCAAAGACCGCAAGGACCAGCGTCTACTCTTGCTGCCGCTGGCTTGACGGGACCAGGTAGCGGCAACGGGGCTTGTTGCTGAGGTCCTTCCGTCGACCACCCCAAATTTGCATCCACGCCCCCAAAATGCGGCGGAGTACTCCTGCCTTCGTACTCTGTCCGGCGCACCCGGCAGAAGATTTCCGGACCTGGTGGCACATTTGACCGCCAACTCCCGTCCGTCCAACTTTGTCCCAAGGGGACAAAGTTGGACCCCCAAAAGCGTTTTTCTTTTGGACCGTGCACGGCCCGTTTTCTTTGTCGCAAACAAAGAAAATGGGGGGTGCATTCCCGTGCCGCAAAACGGCACATCCCCCGTCCCCGCCCATGGGCGGGCCATCCCAACCGTTCCAGAAAGGAGCAGTCTATGAACATCCGACAGGCCGCCGCGTCTGATTTCCCCGCCATCTATGACCTGGTAAAAACGGCGTTCCAGACCGCCAAGGTCTCCGACGGCACCGAGCAGGACTTCGTCAACGCCCTCCGCGCCCGGCCCACCTATCTTCCCGCTCTGGAACTGGTGGCGCAGAGCGGGGACGGCACCCTCCTGGGCCATGTCATGCTGACGGAGACATCCCTTGACACCAACGGAGGCGAAAGGCTTCCGGCCCTGATGGCGGCACCCCTCTGCACCCGCCTGCAAAACCGCAATTGCGGCCTTGGAGCCATGCTGCTGCACGAGGGCATGCGCCGTGCCCGGGACATGGGATACACCTGTGTCTTCCTTGTGGGAGACCCGGCCTATTACGGCCGCTTCGGCTTCCGCCCCGTGACGGCGTATGGCCTGCGGAATGAGACACATGCGCCGGACCAATATGTCCTGGGCCGTCCTCTGATCCCCGGCGCGCTGGACGGCGCTGCCGGTGGTGTTTGTTTGGAATAATTTTTTGAAGGAGAGCAGAACCTTCCATGCAGGATAAGATCATTGTCAAAGGCGCCCGCGCCAATAATTTGAAGAACATCGACGTCACCATCCCCCGGGACAAGCTGGTGGTGATGACAGGCCTGTCAGGCTCCGGCAAATCCTCTCTGGCCTTCGACACCATCTACGCCGAGGGCCAGCGGCGGTATGTGGAGAGCCTTTCCTCCTATGCCCGGATGTTTCTGGGGCAGATGGACAAGCCGGATGTGGACTACATCGAGGGCCTATCCCCGGCCATCTCCATCGATCAGAAGACCACCAGCAAAAACCCCCGCTCCACCGTGGGCACGGTGACGGAGATCTACGACTATCTCCGCCTGCTGTGGGCCCGGATCGGCACCCCCCACTGCCCCAAGTGCGGCAGAGAGATCCGGCAGCAGACCATCGACCAGATCATCGACCAGGTGCTCTCCCTGCCGGAGGGCACCCGCATTCAGGTGATGGCCCCTGTCATCCGGGGCAAAAAGGGCGAGCACGCCAAGGTGTTTGAGGACGCCAAGCGCTCCGGCTACGTCCGCGCCCGGGTGGACGGGAACCTCTACGAGCTGGACGAGGAGATCAAATTAGAGAAAAATAAGAAACACAACATCGAGATCGTAGTGGACCGCCTCATCATCCGCCCGGATATCCAGCAGCGGCTGACGGACAGTGTGGAGACCGCCTCCGGGCTCTCCGGCGGACTGGTGGTCATCAACCTCCTGCGGGAGGAACAGGACCTGATGTTCTCCCAGAACTATGCCTGCGAGGACTGCGGTATCTCCATCGAGGAACTGACGCCCCGGATGTTCTCCTTCAACAACCCCTTCGGCGCCTGTCCCGCTTGCACGGGCCTGGGCAGCCAGATGAAGGTGGATCCGGCTCTGGTGGTGCCGGATGAAAAGCTCAGCATTCTGGACGGCGCCATCCAGGCTCCCGGCTGGGGCAACATCCGCTCCGACGGCATCTCCCGGATGTATTTTGACGCCCTGGCAAAGAAATACCATTTTTCCCTCACCACCCCCTGGAACGAGCTGACCCGGGAGGTGCGGGACATCATCCTGTACGGCACCGGCGGCGAAAAGCTGGAACTGCACTATGACCAGCCCCGGGGCAAGGGCGTTCTGTACCAGACTTTCGAGGGCATCTGCAACAACATCGAGCGCCGGTATACGGAGACACAGAGCGATGCCAGCAAGCGGGAGCTGGAGGAGATGATGGCGGAGTGTCCCTGCCCCGCCTGCAAGGGGATGCGCCTGAAAAAGGAGTCCCTGGCGGTGACGGTGGGGAATATGAATATCCACGACTACACCCAGATGTCCGTGGTGGACGAGCTGAACTGGGTGGAGGAGCTGGAGCTGACACATCAGCAGCATCTGATCGGCGACCGCATTCTAAAGGAGATCAAGTCCCGGCTGGGCTTTCTGCAGTCCGTGGGCCTGGGCTATCTGACACTGAGCCGCAGCGCCGGGACACTCTCCGGCGGCGAGAGCCAGCGCATCCGGCTGGCAACGCAAATCGGTTCCAGCCTGATGGGCGTCCTGTATATTCTGGATGAGCCATCCATCGGCCTGCACCAGCGGGACAACGACAAGCTCCTGGCCACGCTGCGGGATCTGCGGGATATGGGCAACACCCTGCTGGTGGTGGAGCATGACGAGGACACCATGCGCGCCGCTGACTACCTCATCGACATCGGCCCCGGCGCGGGTATCCACGGCGGCCAGGTGGTGGCGGCCGGCACCCCGGAGGAGGTCATGGCAAACCCCAACTCCCTGACGGGCCAGTACCTCTCCGGCAAAAAGAAGATCCCCGTTCCCGGGGCGCGCCGCCCCGGCAATGGAAAGTTCCTGCGGGTCATCGGCGCGGCGGAGAACAACCTCCGCCATGTGGATGTGGATTTTCCATTGGGGACCTTTACGGCGGTCACCGGCGTATCCGGCAGCGGCAAGTCCTCCCTGGTGAATGAGATCCTGTTCAAGCGGCTGGGCGCGGACCTGATGCGGATGAAGGTCCATCCCGGCAGGTGTGACGCCATCGAGGGCATCGAGCATCTGGACAAGGTGGTCAATATCGACCAAAGCCCCATCGGCCGTACGCCCCGGTCCAATCCCGCCACCTACACAGGGCTGTTCAACGATATCCGGGACCTGTTCGCCTCCACCCAGGAGGCCAAGAGCCGGGGCTACGGCCCGGGGCGCTTCAGCTTCAACGTCCGGGGCGGCCGGTGCGAGGCCTGCTCCGGCGACGGCGTGCTGAAGATCGAGATGCACTTCCTGCCGGACATCTTTGTCCCCTGTGAGGTCTGCAAGGGCAGACGGTACAACCGGGAGACGCTGGAGGTCCACTACAAGGGCAAGAATATCGCGGAAGTGCTGGATATGACCGTGGACGAGGGCGTGGAGTTCTTCTCCGCCCTGCCCAAGCTCCGCAACCGGCTCCAGACACTGCAGGACGTGGGCCTGGGCTATGTGAAGCTGGGCCAGCCCTCCACGGAGCTGTCCGGCGGCGAGGCCCAGCGGGTGAAGCTGGCCACGGAGCTGAGCAAGCAAGCCACCGGCAAGACCATCTATATCCTGGACGAACCCACCACGGGTCTCCACACCGACGATGTGCGCAAGCTCCTGGAGGTCCTCCAGCGGCTGGTGGACAACGGGAACACCGTGGTGGTCATCGAGCACAACCTGGACGTCATCAAGTGTGCCGACTGGCTGATCGACCTGGGCCCTGAGGGCGGCGACGGCGGCGGGACCATCGTCTGCACCGGCACGCCGGAGACAGTGGCTGCCTGCGAGGCGAGCTACACCGGACAGTATCTGAAGAAGATGCTGGACGCGTGAGGAAAGCGAAGGCGTACGATGAAAGCGCGGAGCGGTCCGGCCTGACGGGAACGCTGTTCACCAGTGTACGGAAAAAACACCGAAAGGATAGGAGGACTCTGCTATGCCCGCGTGGGAACTGACCTTGCTGAATACGGTGTTTTGGGTCAGCCTGCACTTTGGCTTTGCGGGAGTCCTGACACATCTGCCCCAGGCGGTCCAGCGGAAGTGGTTCGATCACCGGAGGGCCCGGTTTGCGGTCGGCGCCGGAGAGATGCGCTGGTATCGCAGGATCGGCCTGCCCAAGTGGAAAGACCGCCTGCCTCAATTCAACAGCGACTTTGATAAGCGCCATCTGCGGAAGGACCTGTCCGTGGAATATTTGGAGGAATTTGTGTTCAATACCTGCCGGGCGGAGGTCATCCATGCAGATATTGCCCTGCTGGGGTATCTGTCCCTGCTGTTCTGCCTCCTGTGCGATGACCCGGCGGCCAATCTGCCGCTGTTCGCGGCCATCGCCACTGTCATTGGCCTCTGCAATCTGCCCTTTTCCATGATCCAGCGGTATAATCGAAACCGGCTGGAAAGATTACTGTTTTTTTACCGGAGAACCGGTAATCAATAAAACGCTCAAAAGAAAGTTGAGGATCACCTTATGTCTGACATCAAGAACGTAGCAATGATCACCGTCTGCGGCCGGCCCAACGTGGGCAAGTCCAGCCTGACCAACGCCCTGGTGGGCGAAAAGGTAGCCATCGTCTCCAACAAGGCCCAGACCACCCGAAACCGGATCTACGGCATCGTCAACCGGGGGGACACCCAGTATATCCTGCTGGACACTCCCGGCCTGCACAAGCCCAAGTCCGCGCTGGGGGATTACATGGTGAAGGTCGTCACCTCCAGCCTCAGCGATGTGGACTGCGCCCTGCTGCTGGTGGAGCCCATCGCCCATGTGGGCGGACCGGAGCTGGCACTGATCGAACGGATCAGGGAGGAGCACCTGCCCGCCATTCTCTGCATCAACAAGATCGACACCGTAGAACCGGCGGAGCTGCTGCCGGTCATCGCGGCCTACAATGAGGCGTGGGACGGGTTTGACGCCATTATCCCCATCTCCGCCCACACCGGGGACGGCCTGGAGGATCTGATGGGGGAGCTGCGGAAATACGCACAGGAGGGGCCCCAGCTGTTCCCGGACGGCGAGACCAGCGATCAGCCGGAGCGCCAGGTGGTGGCGGAGCTGCTGCGGGAAAAGCTGTTGCTGTGCCTGGACAAGGAGATCCCCCACGGTACTGCCGTGGAGATCACCAAGTTCTCCGAGCGGGACTCCGGCGTGGTGGATGTGGAAGCCACCATCTACTGCGAAAAGGCCAGCCACAAGGGCATCATCATCGGCAGGCAGGGGGCCATGCTGAAAAAGATCAGCACCCTGGCCCGCCATGACATGGAGAAATTCATGGGCACCAAGGTGTATCTGGAGACCTGGGTCAAGGTCAAGGAAAACTGGCGGGATAATGTGAATTACGTGCGGAATTTTGGGTATCACGACGAGTAAGAACCTGTATTCATAACCGGGGAATGCTGGAGGGGCGAGGATTTTTCCCGCCAGACAAGGAGATTTTTCGCAGCCATACTGACGTATGGCAAGGGAAAGCGACGTAGTATGGCGGGAAAAAGACTGCTCAGACGGCGTTCAACGGTTAAGAATACAGGTTCTAAAGGAGACGCGCTATGAGAAAGCGGGAGAGTCTGACGATGGAGGACCCCACCCGAAACGTGGACGGCGTCCAGCTTCGCCGGGAGCTGCTGCGGGCAGCTGTATGGGCGGCACTGGCACTGGCCGCCCTGGTGGGGATCTATTATGTGCTGCTGGTGCCCTTCATGGATCCGCTGGATCCCCGGGCCTCCATACAAACGGAGACCTCCTACAAAAATCGTGCGCTGGATGTGTGTTATACCCTGCCGGAAGACTGGGAGTTTATGGGTGAGGAACAGTTGGAGGCGGTCACGCAGCAGATCCTGGGGGTGGCCAATGGCGCGAAAGGCGGACAGATGATGATGGCCTACAAGCCGGGGAGCGCCCTGAACGTGCAGCTCCAATGCACCGGCGGCTATCGAAATCAAAAGCTGGACGGCGAAAGCCTGCGGACCGTGATTGATCGCAAACTCTACATGCTGCCGGAGGGCGCGCAGAGTGAGTGGCTGGAGCCGGTCCGTCTGGGAAAACTCACCTATGAGCAGTTTCGTGTTCGCTATTCGGCCATGGGATTGGATTGGGAGCAATACGCACTGGTCGGTGGCCATGGAGATTATGTGGCGATCATTGTTTTGACAGGGCAGACCTTTGAGCATCCCGGTGAACTGTTGTCCGATTTCTCATAATATTACCAATCATAAAATTCGACCGTATTCGCAGACTATTCCCAAAAGGAGGTCTGCCGTATGAAAAGTGAACCGTTTTGGGAGCTGTTCTGCATGACCGGGGAACCGCTGGCCTATATGCTGTACCGGTCCATCGAGGGGGACAGGGGACTGCCTCCTCTGCTGTGACACACCTGTGGGGCGGGGCTGTTCCCCGCCGCCATACATAGCTGGCCGGAAGGGAGGGGACCGGGATGCCGGCACCGCTGCATATTGTCACCCAGGGCGTCGTCCTGCGGGAGACAGAGACCAAGGAGAGCGACAAGATCCTGACGCTTTTGACACCGGACCGGGGCAAGGTCTCCGTGATCGCCCGGGGCGCCCGGCGGAAGAGCTGCAAATTCGCCGCCTGCGCCCAGCCCCTGGCCTATTCCGAGTGGACGCTCTATCAAAAAGGCGACTGGCACTACGCCAATGACGGCTCCACCATCGAGCTTTTCAACGGTCTGCGGAACGACCTGGAAGCCATGGCCCTGGGGTTTTACTTCGCGGAGCTGACCGAGGGTGTCACCACGGAGGGCACCCCTGCGGCGGAGCTGCTGCGTCATCTGCTGAATGGGCTGTACGCCCTTTCCGCTTTACATAAGCCGCCCGCTCTGGTGAAGGCCGCTTTTGAGCTGAAGCTGCTGTGCTTGGCGGGCTATGAGCCTCTGGCGGACAGCTGTGCCTACTGCGGCTGCCCGGAGCCGGAGCAGCCGCTGCTGGATGTGGTGCAGGGCGTTCTGCGGTGCCGGAAATGCGGCGCCCGGGAGAGCACCCTGTCTATGCCGCTGTGCCGGGACTCTCTGGCGGCCCTGCGGCATATCATCTACGGAGATCCAAAACGGCTGTATTCTTTCACGCTGGGGCCGGACGCCCTGCGGCGGCTGTCCGGTGCGGCGGAGGCCTTTACGGTCGCTCAGCTGGAACGGGGGTTCCGGACACTGGACTTTTATAAGAGCCTGCAGACGGTGGAAATGCCATCGAAATAGGATACGATTTGTATAATTTTAGACTTTTTATACGATATGGAACGAAACGTGACGGAATTTGCCCTTGGCCCGTACCGCTTGTCCGTAGATGTGGAGGCCACCCAAAACTGGTATCATGTACACGGAGAGGCGGCCGGCGGCTGCGACTGCGCATACTGCCGGAATTTTTCTGCCGCGGTGGAGGCTTTGCCGCCGGAGGTGGGAGCCTTCCTGACACGGCTGGGACTGGATCTGCGGAAGCCTGAAGATGCCTCTGAGTGCGGTCCCGCCGATGGCGGGCGGCTGTATCTGCCCATTTACCACCTGGCAGGCAGACTGCTGGAAAGAGGAGCGGGACCGCTGACGCTGGCACCGGGTGTCACCGCCTGGTTCACCACGGACCAGGGCCCCTTTCCAAGGAATTTCCCGGAGCCGTTTTTTCAGTGCTGTCTGGAACTGCGTCTGCCCTGGGTCCTGGAGGAACCGGAACCTGAAAAATGAGGAACCATCAAGTGAGATGCCTTGACAGGAGAAGCAAGTTATGAGCGAATTATTTGACAAATCCATCCGCACCCTGGAGCTGCCCCGGGTGCTGCAATTGCTGTCCGACCAGGCTGTCTGCGGCGAGGCCAAGGAAAAGGCCCTTCACATCCGGCCGGAGACGGAGACCGAGGAGGTCCTGCGCCTGCTGGACCAGACCGACGCGGCCCGGACCATGATCGGCCTCCACGGCAGTCCCTCCTTCTCCGGCGTGAAGCCGGTGGCGGAGGCCCTGGACCGGGCGGACCGGGGCGGCAGCCTGAACACCCGGGAACTGCTGACCATTGCCGATCTGCTGACCGCCGCCCGCCGGGCCAAGGAGTACTTCAACGACGAGGCGGCGGAAAAGACCGCCATCGACCATCTGTTCCTCTCCCTCCACGGCAACCGGTTTCTGGAGGAGAAGATCAAGCGGTGCATCACTGACGAGGACACCATCGCCGACGCGGCCTCGCCGGAGCTGGCGGATATCCGCCGCCATATGCGGGCCGCCCAGGCCAAGAGCCGCCAGATCCTGCAGAAGATCATCTCCTCGCCCACCTATGGGAAAATTTTGCAGGAGACCATCATCACCCAGCGGGACGGCCGCTTCGTGGTGCCCGTCAAGGCGGAACACAAGGGTGCCCTGCCGGGGCTGGTCCACGATATCTCCTCCACCGGCGCCACCCTGTTCGTGGAGCCCATGGGCGTCGTGCAGGCCAACAACGAATTTGTGGAACTGGAGGCCAAGGAGCAGAAGGAGATCGAGCGCATTCTGGCGGAGCTGTCCGCCGAGGCGGCGGCCCACCGGGAGAGCATCCAGTGGGACTACGACGCCCTGGTGCACCTGGATCTGATCTTCGCCCGGGGCCAGCTGAGCTATAAAATGGACGGTGTCCGGCCGGAGGTCCGGCGGGATGGGGCCATCCACCTGCGGAAGGCCCGCCATCCCCTGCTGGACGCGAAAAAGGCGGTGCCCATCGACATCGAGCTGGGGGACACCTTCGACACCCTGGTCATCACCGGCCCCAACACCGGCGGCAAGACCGTCAGCCTGAAGACACTGGGCCTGCTGACGCTGATGACCCAGTGCGGCCTCCACATCCCTGTGGCGGACCGCAGCGCCATTTCCGTCTATGAGCGGGTGCTGGCGGATATCGGCGACGAACAGAGCATTGAACAGAGCCTGTCCACCTTCTCCGCCCACATGGTCAACATCGTGGCCATTCTGGCGGAGGCAGACCGGCACAGCCTGATCCTGTTTGACGAGCTGGGGGCGGGCACGGACCCGGTGGAGGGCGCGGCACTGGCCATCGCTGTTATCCAGCATGTGCGGCAGGCCGGGGCAAGAGTGGCCGCCACCACCCACTACGCCGAATTAAAGACCTTTGCCATGACCACCGCCGGGGTGGAGAACGCCTCCTGTGAATTCGACGTGGAGACACTCAGTCCCACCTACCGCCTGCTGATCGGCATTCCCGGCAAGTCCAACGCCTTTGCCATCTCCAAGCGGCTGGGCCTGCCGGATGCGGTGATCGAGAGCGCGAAGGTGCAGATGAGCGGTGAGAGTGTCCGGTTCGAGGACATCCTCACCCAGCTGGAGGCCAAGCGCCAGGCTCTGGAAAAGCGGGAACAGGAGGCCAACCGCCTGTACCGTCAGCGGGAGGAAGATGCCCGCAAGGCCAGGGAGTTCCGGGAGCAGATGGAGCGGGCCAAGGAGAATGCCCGGAGCCGGGGCGAGGCGGAGGCCAAGCGCATCCTGCGGGACGCCCGGTCCGCCGCCGACGAGGTGTTCGCGGAACTGTCCGAGATGCGCAAGGCCCAGGCCAGGGCGGAGCGGACAGAGAACTACAACGAGGCCCGGGCGGAGCTGCGGCGAAAGCTGAATGAGGCGGAGGACGCCGCCACCCGCCGGGACGCCCGCCAGGAGCCCATCCCCAAGCCCAGCCGCCCCATCCGGGAGGGGGACCTGGTGGAGATCCCCGGTGTTCGCACCCCGGCGGAGGTGGTGTCCGTGGGAAAGGACGGCACCCTGCAGCTGAAGTCCGGCATTTTGAAAATGAAGGCCAGGGCCGATGAGGTCCGGCTCATTGAGGATGATGAGCGGGCGGCGAAAAAAAAGAACCCCGCCGTCACCATCCGCCAGAACGCGGACCGTGCCCTGCGGACCTCCGCTGCCCGGGAGCTGGATATCCGGGGCCTGGAGACGCTGGAGGCCGAGGGTGTGGTGGAGAATTTCCTCTCCGCCGCCGTCATGGGCCATCTGGACACCGTGACCATCATTCACGGCAAGGGCACCGGAGCCTTGCGGAAGGCCGTCCATGATATCCTCCGGCGGAACCGGGCGGTCAAGGAATTCCGTCTGGGCGTCTACGGCGAGGGAGAGAGCGGTGTGACCGTGGTGACGCTGAAATAGTCAGACGCTCCCTGCCGCCTGGCAGGATGCTGAATTTGGATTGCAAGCGGAGGGAAAATCTGTTATACTGGTAAAAAATCAACCATGAGGTGAATGATATGCAAGAGCTTGAAAAGCAGTTTCATATCCGCTGCGCCCCCGGCGACGTGGGCCGCTACTGCATCATGCCCGGCGATCCGGGCCGGGTGCCCGCCATTGCCGCCCTGTTTGACGATGCGAAGCAGGTGGCCTGCAACCGGGAATACAATGTCTGGACCGGCACACTCCTAGGCGAAAAGGTGACCGCCTGCTCCACCGGCATCGGCGGCCCCTCCGCGTCCATTGCCATGGAGGAGCTCCACAAGTGCGGCGCGGACACCTTTATCCGCACCGGCACCTGCGGCGGCATCGATGTGAACGTTCAGTCCGGCGACATCGTGGTGGCCACCGGCGCCATCCGGTTTGAGCATACCAGCGTGGAATACGCCCCCATCGAGTTCCCCGCCGTGGCGGACTTTGAGATCGTGGACTGCCTGGCCCGGGCCACCAAGGCCATGGGCAAGCCCCTGCACACCGGCATCGTCCAGTGCAAGGACAGCTTTTACGGCCAGCACAGCCCCGACGCCTCCCCGGTGTACTACGAGCTGAAGCAGAAGTGGGAATCCTGGAAGCGGCTGGGCGCCAAGGCCAGCGAGATGGAGTCCGCGGCCCTGTTCATCGTGGCGGCGGCTCTGGGCTGCCGCTGTGGTTCCTGCTTCCACGTGGTCTGGAACCAGGAGCGGGAAGCCGCCGGTCTGGACCAGAAGATGAGCGAGGACACCAGCGCCGCCGTGCGGGTGGCGGTGGAAGGCCTGAAGCTGCTGATCGAGCAGGACCGGGAGGCCAAAAGGTAAGGTGTCCGAGCGAATCTCGCCGGGAGTCCGGCGT
>JAETOQ010000165.1 GCA_021771635.1 Oscillospiraceae bacterium
TAGTAGCTCTCCAGCTCGTCGCGCAGACGGTTCCATGTCTCGAAGCAATCAGCCACCTGCGGAACCTTGGCAAGCTCATCCACGATGGCGTCCACCTGATCTTTGAGGGGCTTCTTCAGGTAGCCGTACACTTTTTTGCCTGTTACATCTTTGAGACCGTTTGCCAACTGAACCATCCGCAGCTCAATGACAGGGCTGTCACAGATCGTACTCTCCATCTTACTTACCAGCTCACGCAGGGACGCGCGGGCTTGCGCGGTGAGCTCCTTGTACGAGATATCCTTTTGCTGATAGAGGGAGTACAGCTCGTCCTGGAAGATGCTGTTGGTGAGTACCGAGCGCATGGCCTTGATCCCTGCTGGGGTGAGGAAGCCCTGCTTGGGATCGTCGGCCCAGACCGTCATGTGGATGTGCGGGTGTTCCCCCTCGTCATGGTACGCGGCGTACCAGCGGAACTGCTCCGGCGGGATCTTCATGGCGGTGGCCAGCTCCACCTGATGGGACTTGAGTAGCGTCTGCCAGCTTTTGGCGTTGTCGTAACCCAGCCGTGCGGCATCCTCCCGGCGCAGGGAATAGATCAGCGTCCACACCGGGCCGTCATGCTGCTCCGCCTCCTTCATCACCGCGTTCAAGTCCACGGGCTGGCTGCTGAACAGCCCGTGTCCATCGTGCCGCTCCGCACCCGGACGCATGGCCATGTATTCCACATACCCCTCCGGCCCCGGCAGCTTCTCCACGCCGTCTCGGGTAGCGATGTACCCAATGTATCCCCCGGCCTTACCCGGCTTGATGAAGCCGCTCTTTTGGATCAGCTTGGGCACGGATCACAGTCCCTTTTGGCGGCGGAGCGCGTCCTCGAAGCTGATCTCACCATTGGTCTGCTTTGCGTTTTGGACGCACTGCCCGCGGAGGCGTTCGAGGCCGTCCGGGTTGTACTCGCCCAGGGCCGCGAGGATGTTGGCGTTCATATCCAGCTCCACCGTCAGCTTGAACAGCAGCCGCCCGATCCGGCTGCCCAATGCGCCCAGCTTGCCCTCCAGCACGTCGGCGAGGACGCGGGGCAGGTACTCGTCCGCGCCCGCCGCGTCGAGGTAGCCGGAGTAAAAGCGGATGGCCTTCTCGATATACTCGTTTTTGGTGGAGCAGTTGTCCCCGTGATAGTGGCCCTCCACCATGTTCCACGCCGCAGGTTCCAG
>JAETOQ010000070.1 GCA_021771635.1 Oscillospiraceae bacterium
ACTGCTCCGGCTACCACTTAGACTTTAAGCATAACTTCGATTTTTGCCCGCTTTGGGGGGCTTAGTTTTTTGCGTCCTTTTCCGGAATGGTACTTAATTTACAATGTTTCAACCTTATTCCTCCGCAATGTAATCTCCGCTCTTGCCGCCGGATTTCCGCAGCAGGCGGATATTGGTGATCCGCATGTCCTTCTGGACCGCCTTGCACATATCGTAGATGGTCAGCGCCGCCACAGAGACGGCGGTGAGAGCCTCCATCTCCACCCCGGTGACGCCGGTGCAGGAGACGGTGGCCTGAATTTCCACCATGCAGGGGTCGTCGGACAGGCGGAACGCAATGTCGATGCCGGTCAAAGGCAGGGGGTGGCACATGGGGATCAGCTCCCAGTTGTGCTTGGCCGCCTGGATGCCCGCCACCTGGGCCACTGCCAGCACGTCGCCCTTTTTCATGGTGCCGTTTTTGATATGGGCCATCGTCTCCGGTGCTATGTGGATCTCTCCGGCGGCCACGGCTGTCCGGTGGGTGACGGCTTTCTCCGTGACGTCCACCATCTTGGCCCGGCCCTGCTCGTTGAAATGTGTGAGTTCAGACATGGTTCAGCCTCCGATCTGGTTCATGTTCCGGGGCGTATCGCTGGGGCGCTCGGTCAAATGGTGACGTTGAGGCTTTTGCAGGATGCCCCGGCGGATAGCCTCCTCCAGTTCCTCGCCGTGAAGGCCCCGCAGAGGGATCTCCTCCCGGCTGTGGAGGCAGCCCTTCAATTTGCCGTCTGCCGTCACCCGGATGCGGCGGCACTGGCCGCAGAAATCGTGGCTCACTGGGGAGATGAGCCCCACGGTGCCCTTGGCGCCAGGAACCCGGTAGCGCCGCGCCACGCCGTTGGGGACGATCTCCTGCAAACCGGGATACCGCTTTAAAATCTCTGTTCCCGGCAGAAAACAGCTCTTGTCCCACTCCGCGCAGGGCCCCATGGGCATCAGCTCGATGAAGCGGACCTCCCAGGGGTGCTCCATAGTCAACGCCAAAAAGTCCCCGATCTCGTCGTCGTTGAAGCCGCCGATCAGGACGGTGTCCAGCTTCAGGTCTGAAAAGCCCGCAGCCTCGGCTGCTTTTATGCCATCAAGCACGTCCGAGAGGTGCCCCAGACGCGTCATGGAAGCAAAGCGCTCTGGCCGCAGGGTGTCCAGGCTGATGTTCAGACGATCCACGCCCACCTCCCGCAGGGGAGCGGCCATGGAAGGAAGAAGGCTGCCGTTGGTAGTGAGGCACAGCTCCTCCAGGGCTGGAATAGCCCTCAGCCCACGGCAGATCTCCAGCAGTCCCCGCCGCACCAACGGCTCTCCACCTGTTAAGCGTATCTTCTTTACACCGCAGTGGGCCGAGGCCTCGGCAATCTCCACGCATTCCTCCACGGACAGGATCTCCCGGTGGTCCCGCTTGCAGATCCCCGCCTCCGGCATACAGTACCGACAGCGGTAATTGCACAGTTCTGTCACCGACAGCCGCAGATAATCAATTGTCCTGCCACAGCCGTCCAGCATGGGATGACCTCCTAATCGTAATTCTCAATTGAGATGAACGCTATTGATATCATACCATCTTCTGCAAAAAAGTCAAGGAAAAAGGCCGATATTTCAATTCCATAGCCTTGACGGCGGAAGCGGTCAAGTGCTATTCTATGAAAAGAAGAACGAAGGGGGGCGGCGCTGTGGAGCTTGCGGCATTTCTGGAGATCCGGCCCGGCGTCACCGCTGTGATCGGCGGCGGGGGAAAGACCACACTCCTGCGGGCACTGGGAGAGGAATTGGCGCGGAAGCACCGGGTGCTGCTGTGTACGACTACCAGGATCTTTCCCTTTCCGCAGATGCCCTGTGCCGGGACGCTGGCGGAGTTGGATGCCCTGCGGGGGGAGTACCGCCTGCTCTGCGCGGGAAGGCGGCTTCCCGGAATCGGAAAGCTGGCGGCGCTGGATGCCTCCATGGCGGACCTGGCGGCCCGCTTTGACTACGTGCTGGTGGAGGCCGACGGCTCGGCCCAGCGGCCTCTGAAAGCCCATGCCTCCCACGAGCCGGTGATCCCAGCCGAGGCGGATCAGATCATCTGCGTGGTGGGTGCCTCCGGGTTTGGAAAGCCCGTTTTGGAGGCGGCCCATCGGCCGGAGCTGTACGCACGGCTGGCAGGTGTTTCGGAGATGGAGACAGCCACTCCCCAGACAGAGGCACTGGTCCTGAAAGCGGAGGGACTGCATGACAGAGTTTATGTGAATCAGGCGGAGACACATGCGGATTTGAAAAAGGCCGGGGAGCTGGCGGACCTGCTGGACTGCCCGGTCCTGGCGGGAAGTTTACACAGAAGGGAGTATCTTTCATGTTGGTAGTGATTCGGGGCGCCGGAGACCTGGCCACCGGCATCGCCCTGCGGCTGCGGAGAGCCCATATCCGGGTGGTCATGACGGACATCGAACGTCCCACGGCCATTCGCCGGACGGTGTGCTTTTCCCAGGCCATCGTTCACGGGGAGACTACGGTGGAGGACATCACGGCCCGGAGGGCGGAGACGCCGGAGCAGGCATTGGCGCTGCTGGAAAATGGCGTCATCCCTGTGCTGGCGGACCCGGAGGGAGCATGTATCCCGGTATTGAAGCCGGACGCGGTGGTGGACGCCATTCTGGCTAAAAAAAATCTGGGCACGAAGATCACCGACGCCCCTGTGGTCATCGGCGTTGGCCCCGGCTTTACCGCGGGGCAGGACTGCCACGCGGTAGTGGAGACCATGCGGGGCCATTACCTGGGCCGCGTGATCCATGAGGGCGGCGCCATCCCCAACACGGGTATCCCCGGTCTCATCGGCGGCTTTGCCGGGGAACGGGTGCTCCGTGCCCCGGTGGACGGCGTGTTCCACCAGATGCTGGACATCGGCGCCCAGGTGAAGATGGGCGACATCGCCGCCACGGTGAATGGTGAACCGATGCTCTGCACGCTGGACGGTGTCCTGCGGGGCATTCTGGCGGATGGGACGCCGGTATTCAAGGGAATGAAGGCGGGAGACATTGACCCACGCTGTAAAGTAGAACACTGTTACATGGCTTCGGACAAGGCCTTGTCAGTGGGCGGCGGCGTGCTGGAGGCGCTCCTGGACCTGACGGGAGCACTGAAAAATCAGAAATGAGGAATTAGGATTTGGCCGGGATTTTGATCGAAAATGGAGGGCTCCTGCCGGAGATTCTGAAGATATTGCACGCAGAGGACTGGGATTGCAATTGGCTGCTGACCGGACTGGAGGTCGTGGACTGGGAAAATGGCCGGGACTGGGAGGAGCCTGTGTTCCTCTCCAACCGGGAACTGTTGCGGGACGCGGAGCGGATGCAGTTCATCTGGGGCATCCTGTCCGCCATCCCGGTGAGCTACACGAGGGAGCAGGTGCTGTCCTTTCGGCTTCCGGCGTTTTCCGAGGATGAAAACGGGGAGTCCTGCTATCTGGCGGACAGACTCCGCCCCCAGCATCCTCTGGCCTTTTTGGAGATCATGGCAGAGGACAGCAGCAGTGTGACGGTGATCGCCGACGACATGGAGCCGCTGCGGTCTTTGTTTCAGCTGCGGGAATGGACAGAAGACGCGGAGCGGTCCAACCGGCGCTGGCACGAGGTGGTGGAGAGGGGACAGGCGCTTTTAACAGCCCATGGTCTCTCACGGTGGGAGTACCGAACATGCCCGGGAATTTCGCAGAAGATCCGTAATGACCGAATCGCGTTGATTTGGAGAAACTTGTATTGGCACCAGCCGGACCGGCCGATTTGCGAGGATGACATACACATGGAGCTATTGGGTATGCTGGAAACGGAAAGGAAGGACAGCTATGGCTGAAAACGAAGTGAAGCTGACAAAGCTGGCAAAATGCGCCGGATGCGGCGCCAAGGTGGGCGCGGGCGTTCTGGCCCAGCTGCTGGAGGGCATTCGTGTCCACCGGGACGACAATCTGCTGGTGGGCTTTGATAAGAGCGACGACGCGTCGGTCTACAAGGTCTCCGATGAGCTGGCTCTGGTGCAGACCGTGGACTTTTTCCCGCCCATTGCCGACGATCCGTACCTCTTCGGGCAGATTGCCGCCACCAACGCCCTGTCCGATGTGTACGCCATGGGCGGAGAGCCCAAGCTGTGCCTGAACATCATGGCGATCCCCGCCTCCATGCCCAGGGAGGCGGTCCACCAGCTGCTGCGGGGCGGATATGACAAGGTATATGAGGCCGGGGCGCTGATCACCGGCGGCCACAGCATTTTGGATGACGAGCCGAAATACGGCTTGGCGGTGACGGGCTTTGTCCATCCGGACCGGGTCCTTACCAACTCCGGGGCAAGACCGGGGGACGTGCTGCTGTTCACAAAGCCCCTGGGCATCGGCGTCCTGACCACCGCCGCCAAGGCGGAGATGGCCTCCGCCGAAAGCATGGCGCTGGCAAACCAGCTGATGACGACGCTGAACAAGTCCGCCCGGGACGCCATGGTGAAATACCGTGTCCACGCCTGCACGGATGTGACGGGCTTCGGCATGCTGGGGCATACCTTTGAAATGGCCCAGGGCAGCGATGTGGAGATCGAGCTCCGCGTGGCGGACATCGACTTCATCCCGGAGGCGGTGGAACTCGCCAGGATGGGTATCCTGCCGGAGGGCATGTACCGCAACCGGACCTTTGCCGAGAGCGGCGTGGACGCGGGGGAGACGGAGCTTTGCAGACAGGACCTGCTGTACGATCCCCAGACCGCCGGCGGCCTGCTGATGGCGGTGGACCCGGCAGACGCGGACGCGCTGTATGAGGAGCTGAAGGGCGTCGTGCCCAGTGCCCAGCGGATCGGCGTTGTCCGGGAGTATCGGGGCGGCAGGCGGATCTTCCTGCGGTAAAAGAATGCAAAAGAATATGAACAAAGAAGGACTGTGCCGCATGGCACAGTCCTTTTTATGATGCCTTAATAGGCGGACTCCATATCCTGGATCCGCTGGTACAGCCAGTCATTCACGGGGACGGAGATCCCGTGCCTCTGCGCCAGCCGTCGGACGGTTCCGGCAAAAAGCTCCACCTCGCTCCTCCGGCGGGCTTTGCCGTCCTGCCGCATGGAGGGCTCGCCGTCGGGCGGAAAGCTGTCGATGATGGCGGTCCAGCTCTGCACATCGGCCTCGGACAGGGGGACGCCCTCCGCGTTGGCTACTGCCGCCACCTCACGCATGGCGCCCAGCATGGTCTCCCGGGCCCTTCCCGGCGCCTGGAGACCGCCGTAGCCGCATTCAAATACCATGGCGGTCTGGTTGCAGCCGGTGTTGCACAGCAGCTTGCTCCACATGTGGACACGGATGTCATCGGGCAGGGAATAGGGGAATTTGATGGAATCGAAGAAGGCGGTCAGGCGGCGGAGGTGGACATCGCCCTGGCCGGAGGGAACACCCAGGGCCAGCTCTCCGAAGGGAGTCACGGTGACGTGATTTCCAGACTTTCGCGCGGACATCCTCTGCGCCACACACCAGACCACCTGCGCGGGGGAAAAGGCCCCGCCCAGGATCTCCTCGCTGGAGATGCCGTTCAGCACGGAGACCAGTGTGGTATCAGGCCCCACCAGATGGCGGCAGAGGGCGATGGCATCCCCCAGACCGTTGAATTTCACGGCGAAAAGGAGCAGGTCCACAGGCACCTGTACAGAAGCGGCATCGGCGTATTGAAAGCCGCAGAGCCGGCCGTTGAAATATACGCCCTCCCGCCGGTAGCGCTCCACACGGCCGCTGTCCGCCAGAATGAGGACACGGTCCCGGCCCAGGGCCTCGGTCAGCAGATGGGCATACAGAGTCCCAAGCGCGCCCAGGCCCACGATGCCCACGGTTTTGACCTCTTTCATGAAAAACAACCTCCTTCAGCAAAAAAAGCGGCGGAAAGCTCCGCCGCTTTTTGATTTACGCGATTCTGGCCAGCCATTTCAGGTCATAAGGCTCGAAAACGACCTTCTCGTAGGCATCCACATCCAGAAGGACGCCGGTCCAGTCGGAGTGGATATCACCGTTCTGCTTGATCAGGATATCGTACAGAATATCGTAAGTCACGCCGTCCGAGGGATCTGTCTCCACGATGGTGGAATAGGGCAGCGTCTTGTGATAGGTCAGCTCCATGCCCTTGTAGTCGAAGTGGAAACCGCAGCGCATCCGGCAGCCGTCCAGCCCCGTGTAGCGGGCGATCTTCTTCAGATCCTGCAGGATCTTGTCGCCCTCCTCCTCATAGAGGTTCTCCGGAGTGGTGGCGGTGTAGTCAAAGCGGAACTGGATGGAGGCGCCGGGGAGCTTGTGGAACCGCTCCATGAAGGGGACCAGGTTTTCAGCGGGGTAGTCCTTGTAGAGCACGCAGTTCACACGGAAGGGCACCGGCAGGCGGGTCAGCAGGGTATCGTTGGACTCCACCACGTACTTCTGCATATGGCGGGAGACATTGATGCAGGTGATCTTGTGCTTGTTGCGTTCCGCAAACGCCAGAATATCCTCCTCGGACTGGTGCTCGGACACGGGAAGGGTGGTGTTGATATAGACCTTGTGGGTGGAGGGGATCTTGTCCAGCATCATCTGAAGGGATTCCAGATTGGCAAAGGGTTCGCCGCCGGTAAACACAAAATCGCAGTAGGGGGTGATGGCATCCATCCGCTCAATGCTCTTGCAGATCTTCTCCGCGGAGAAGCCCGTCAGGTCCGCGTATTCACCTTTGTTGATGCAGAAGGGACAGTGATTCTTGCAGTCGTAGGGGACAAAGATCGTCACCGTGGCGCCGCCCTCGCGTGTTTTGTAGGGATGTTTCATGTCTTCGATCGGCCTTTCGTAAAGAAGATAAAGATATGTGTGAAAACGGCAAAAAAACGCCGCCATGAAAATTTCATGTACAATCAAACATTTTAATAGATTTTTAGCGGAAGGTCAAGAGAAAATACAAAATTTGAGGAGGGGCGAAGCGATTTTTCAGCCTCTGGGACCTCTGTACAGGGGAGGGAAAACGTGATATACTGATCCATATTTAAAATTGAGAAAAGGAGGCGGGCGAATATGGAACAGCTGACAGCACTCCCGCAGAGACTGCTGGACGGCGCGGCGGCGCTGCTGGCGGCGCATCCCATGGCGGGCGAATGGTACACGGCGTTTGTCCGCTTTTTGTTTCCGGTGCTGGCGGTCCTGATCTTGTTTCGGGCGGTGCGCTCCCTTCTGAGGATCCCCCACACCCCGGAGATCTGGGGACAGCTGAGCCTGCCCAACGGAGCGCCGATCCTGCTGACACATTGGGAGAATATCATTGGCCGGGGCAGGACCGCCGATGTCTATTTGAACTATCCCAGCATCTCCCGCCAGCACGCGGCGCTGTGCCGGGGAGAGGACGAGAACTGGATCATCTATGACCTGGGGTCCAAAGGCGGAACTCTGGTGAACGGGGAAAAGGTGGAGTATTCCGCTCCGGTGAAGCTGGGAGACACCATCACCCTGGGGGGCGTCCCCCTGTTTTTTCTGCCGCAGACGGTGTCGGAGCGGGAGAAATTGGAGGAGAAGCGCCGGGCGGAGCGGCCCGCCGCCATCTGGCCGTCCTTCCTGTGGCTGACGGTATTCCAGGTCCTGGCCTGCCTGCAGCTGCTCGTGGCGGCGGGGGAGGCGGTATCCGTGGCCGTCCCACTGGCATTCCTGGGACTGACGGCGGTGATGTGGCTGTACTTCGCCATCCTGCGCTGTACCCGGTGCGTGGGCTTTGAGATGGAGACCATCGCGTTCTTTCTCTCCACCCTCTGCCTTGCCGTGACGGCGTCCAGCGCCCCGGCGAGCCTCTTCAAGCAGTTCATGGCGGTGCTGCTGGGCCTGATCCTGTTTCTGGTGCTGGGGCTGTTCCTGCGGGACCTGGGCAGAGTGCAGAAGAACCGCTGGCTCATGGCCGCCATGGCCATCGGCCTGCTGGGCGTCACCCTGGTGATCGGCCAGTCCAAATACGGCGCCGTCAACTGGATCTCCATCGGCCCCCTGTCTTTCCAGCCATCGGAGATCGCCAAGATCTGCTATATCTTTGCCGGCTCCGCCACACTGGAGCGCTTGTTTCACCGGCGGAACCTGTCGCTGTTCATCCTGCTGACCGGCGTGTGCATCGGGTGCCTGGGCCTTATGAGCGACTTCGGCACGGCGGCGATCTTCTTCGTCACCTTCCTGGTCATCGCCTATCTGCGCTCCGGCGACTTTGCCACATTGTCCCTGATCTGCGGCGCGGCGGTATTCGGCGCGGGCATCATCGTGAAATTCAAACCCTATATCCTAAGCCGCTTCGCCTCCTGGGGCCATGCCTGGGAGGCCGCGTCCACCACCGGCTATCAGCAGACGCGGACCATGTCCGCGGCGGCCTCCGGCGGCCTGCTGGGCATGGGGGCCGGAAACGGCTGGCTCCACCGTGTCCCAGCGGCGGACACCGATCTGGTGTTCGGCATGCTGTGTGAGGAGTGGGGGCTGCTGATCGCCGTCTTGGCGGTGGGGGCCATCATGACGCTGGCGTTTTTCACCGTTCGGGCCTGCCGGGTAGGACGCTCCAGCTTTTACACGATTGCCGCCTGCGCGGCGGGATCACTGCTGGTGTTCCAGACCTGCCTGAATGTGTTCGGCTCTGTGGACCTGCTGCCTCTCACCGGCGTGACGTTCCCCTTTGTCTCCAACGGCGGCTCCGCCATGATGTCGGCCTGGGGCCTGCTGGCCTTCCTGAAGGCCACGGACACCCGGGAGAACGCCAGCTTCGCCATCCGGCGGGGGCCACAGCGGCGGCTGACGGAGGAGGCCCGCCGCCGGACGGAGCCGGTGAAGGACCCCTTCGGGACCGAAAAGGAGGCCGAGAATGAAGAAGATTGAACGCCGGGCCATCGTGTGCAGCATTCTGGCGCTGCTGCTGGCGGCAGGACTGGGATTTTTCCTGGTGAGATATTTTCTGAACGGCGGCAGCTGGGCATCCTCTGCATTCAACCGGCACCTGTATAACACAGACGGTGTGCTGATTTCCGGCACTGTGCTGGACCGGGACGGCGATGTGCTGTCCACGGTGGAGAACGGCAGGCGGACCTATTACGACAATGAGACGGTCCGGAAGGCCACCCTGCACGCGGTGGGAGACCTCCAGGGCAGTATCGGCACCGGGGCGCTGAACGCCTTTGCCGACAAGCTGACGGGCTATGATCTGCTGAACGGCGCCTTCGGCGCGGACCGGGGCAGCGAATTGTACCTGACCATCGACGCCCGGTATAATTATGAGGCGTATCAGGCCCTGAACGGCCGCGCCGGGACCGTGGCGGTGTACAATTATAAGACGGGAGAGATCCTGTGTATGGTCTCGGCTCCCAGCTATGACCCCCTGCATGTCCCCGCCGACATCGAGACCAACGACCGCTATAAGGGCGCATACCTGAACCGCTTTCTCTCCTCCGCCTTTACACCGGGATCCGTCTATAAGACGGTGACGCTGGCGGCGGCGCTGGAGGAGATCCCGGACCTGTGGGACCGGACGTGGACCTGTGAGGGCTCCGTCCAGATCGGGGAGGAGACCATCATCTGCTCCGGCACCCACGGGGAACAGCACATCGGCGATGCCTTTGCCAACTCCTGCAACGTGGCCTTTGCCCAGATCGCGGAGGAGCTGGGAGCAGACACCCTGAAAAAGTACACGGAGAAAGCGGGCCTGACGGACAGCTGTTCCGTCGATGGCCTGCCCACTGCCAGGGGGAGCTTCGATTGGGAGGATATCTCCGCCGGATCGCTGGGCTGGGCCGGTGTGGGCCAGTACAGGGACCAGGTGAACCCCTGCGCCCTGATGGTCTATATGGGCGCCATCGCAGGCGGCGGCAGGGCAGCGGAGCCGTACCTGATCAAAAAGACCGTCTCCGCCCTGGGCCTGCCGTCTCTGCCCCATCTGACGGGAAAGACCGGGACGCTGATATCCGGCGGCACGGCGGAGACACTGGCGGACATGATGGCCGCCAATGTGGAAAAGACATACGGCGCCAAGCGGTTCCCCAACATGGACATCTGCGCCAAATCCGGCACCGCCGAGGTGGGGGAGGGGCAGGCGCCCCACGCCTGGTTCGCGGGCTTTCTCCGGAATGAGGACGCGCCTTATGCCTTTGTGGTGCTGGTGGAAAACGGAGGCGGCGGCTCCTCTGTGGCCGGCACCGTGGCGGGAAAAGTGCTGGACATCATGGTCAATGGATATTAAATAGGAGAGATCGCATATGAACGATAAGAAAAAGAGCCTGCTGTTCCAGACCACCAAGCAGATCAACACCGGAGCCATCGTCTCCGGCATCGGGTTTGTGCTGTATCTGGCCCTTGCCGCCATGGGGTGGGAGCTGGCGGCGGATATCGTGGTCATCGCCTTCGCGGCGGCGGCGGTGTGGACGTTCCTCTCCGCCGTGGCGGGCCGGAACCGGGACAAGGAGGCGGTGAGTTACAGCCTGCTGTGGGGCACAGGCGCCCTGGCGCTGCTGCTGGGGGGCTGTGCGCTGCTGACCATCAAGCTGCGGCTTGGCCTGTGAGAATAAGAACCTGTATTCACAACCGTTGAACGCCGTCTGAGCGGTCTTTTTCCCGCCGTACTGCGTCGTTTTTCCTTGCCATACGTCAGTATGGCTGTGGAAAATCTCCTTGTCTG
>JAETOQ010000071.1 GCA_021771635.1 Oscillospiraceae bacterium
GCAGCCCGCCTGCATCCTGCGGCCTTGCCAGCGCCTATTTATGCTCGCTGGCAGGTCTTTCGGAGTTTTTCGGGAGCGAAAACGGGGGCTGGCAAGGCGGACGAGGCCGCCGGGCTTATCGCCCGGCAACGAGGACAACGCCGCCAGCATTTGTTTTAGCCCCGAAAAACCGTATTTCCCCTTGTCAATCGATGGTATTAACACACAGGATCTGCAAGGGAGAACGAGAGGACCATGCGCTACAACACGGTGATATCAGGCCGCTTTCTGGACCGGCCAAACCGCTTCATTGCCCACGTGGAGACGGTGGACGGTGTGGAGACCGTCCATGTGAAGAACACGGGCCGGTGCCGGGAGCTGCTGGTCCCAGGGGCCACGGTGTATCTGGAGCGTGGAGCGAACCCGAACCGCAAGACCGCGTATGACCTGATCGCGGTGGAGAAGGGGGACCTGCTCATCAACATGGACGCCCAGGCCCCCAACAAGGTGTTTGCCGAATGGGCGGCGTCCGGCGCCTTTCTGCCGGAGGTAACGGCCATCCACAGCGAATACGTGTACGGGGATTCCCGGCTGGATTTCTGCCTGGAAACGCCCAAAGGACTCCACTTGGTGGAGGTCAAGGGCGTCACGCTGGAGGAGAACGGCGCCGCCCGGTTCCCGGACGCCCCCACGGAGCGGGGCGTCAAGCACATCCGGGAGCTGCAAAAGGCGGTGGAAAATGGGCTTGCGGCCACACTGTTCTTTGTGGTACAAATGGAGGACATTCTCAGCGTTGCCCCTAATGATGCCACACACCCCGCCTTCGGCGCCGCGCTGCGGGAGGCTGTGTCTAAGGGTGTAAACGTTTGCGCTTATGGCTGCGCCGTGACGCCGGACAGCCTTGTCATCCGCCGGAGCATCCCGGTCATTCTGTGAGATCGATAGGAGTTGGACTATGAGTTTTGTGGAGTTGTTTCTCATCGGCGTGGGATTGTCCATGGACGCCTTTGCCGTGGCGATCTGCCAGGGACTGTGCATGCCCAGGCTGAACTGGCGGCACGCTGCGATCATCGCGCTGTTCTTCGGCGGCTTCCAGGCGCTGATGCCCTTTATTGGCTGGCTGCTGGGTTCCCAGTTCGCCGGGTACATCCAGAATTTTGACCATTGGGTGGCCTTTGTTCTGCTGCTGCTCATCGGCGGCAATATGGTGCGGGAGGCCCTGTCTCCGGACGAGGAGGAAGTGGCCTGCGCCGTCGCCGCGAAGCTGGACTACAAGCAGCTGTTCCTGATGGCGGTCGCCACCAGCATCGACGCCCTGGCGGTGGGTGTGACGTTCGCGTTTTTGGAGGTCTCCATCGGTCCCGCCATCTCCATCATCGGCTGTACCACCTTCTGCCTCTCCATCGTGGGCGTGGCCGTGGGCAACTTCTTCGGCGCCCGTTATAAAAAGCGGGCGGAGCTGTCCGGCGGCATCATCCTGATCCTGCTGGGCGCGAAGATCCTGCTGGAGCACCTGGGTATCCTGTGAGGCCCATTCCGCACATGAAAAGCCCCCGCGGACAGCTGTCCGCGGGGGCTTTTGCAAATCATTTTCAGGATCGGCTCCACACTTTTGGGCCGTGGACACATGGGACCGGGAAGCGGGGGCGCGTCTTCAGACGGCTCACCAGGTCCCTTTGCCCTGGAAGGTGAGCCATTTCAGCTCTGTGTACTCATCTATGGAGTACCGGCCGCCCTCCCGGCCCATGCCGCTCTCCTTCACGCCGCCGGAGGGAGCCGTGGTGGCGCTGAGATAGGTCATGTCGTTGATATGGACCATGCCGGCCTGGATCTTCATGCCAAGTTCCATAGCCAGGTCCAGATCGTGAGTCAGCAACGCCGCCGACAGGCCGAATTGGATCCCGGAAAAGGCATCGAAGGTTTTTCTAATTCTTCTTCAGCAGGATTCAACAGACTTCGGATAAACAGAGTGCATCCCTCCATGATGCGCGCGAAAGACAAGTGCATCTTCAGAGACAAAACGACATATCTTGCCTTACCGAACAAAGCGGTCTCCCTTTTTCACAGCGCATCTAAAATCAGTATATGCATGTGAAGGAACTGCACTGCCATAAGCTTGACAGAATAGGATAGATTACACACATCCGCACCAAGCCGGATGCTGTGTAATTTATGATAAGGAGACCAATGCAGTGTTGGCATTTTCTGAATACCCAGATGTCAAGCAGGTCCGGGTTTATGATATAGAAGCGATTTCCCTTCCCATTGTCTACAATAAATTTGGAGATCACGACCCCAACGGGCTGATGTATGTGCTCAAGCAGGACTCAGAACGCATCCAGCGAAAAGCGCGGGAGCTGTTTGACCTGCCCACGCCCCAGCCCTATGAAGAGGTGCGCCCGCTGGTCATACGGGCCAATGTGGGCGATACCGTCCAGATCAATTTTGAAAACAAGCTGGACCGCCGGGCCTCCATCCACGTGCAGGGGCTTCCTTACAATGTGCTGACCTCGGACGGCGCCAATGTAGGATTGAACCCGGATACGACTACCAGCCGGCAGATTCAATATACCTGGCAGGCGGACAAGGAGGGTGTCTACCTGTTTTCCGATATGGCCGACACCAGAAGCGGCGAGGATGGGACCAATGTCCACGGCCTGTTCGGCGCCATCATCGTGGAGGCGGCAGGGGCCACCTGGTCAGACCCGGTGACAGGCGGCCCTCTTGACAGCGGCCTGTTCGCGGATATCTACCACCCCGCGAAACCGGCGTTCCGGGAGTACGCCGTGTTTTTCCACGACGAGCTGGAGATCAAAACCAAGGAAGGTCAAGAGCCTGTGGACCCGCACACAGGACTTCCCAACGGCACCACGGCCATCAGCTACCGCTCTGAGCCCATGCGCAACCGGCCTCCGCTGGACCCCCACGCCGACCACACAGACACAGCGGAGGACATTTCCATGAGCTCCTGGGCCTATGGCGACCCCGCGCCTTTCATCCCCAAGGCGTATGTGGGGGACCCCTCCAAGATCCGCCTGATCCACGGCGGCGTCAAAGAAACCCACGTATTTCATCTGCACAACCACCAGTGGTGCTTGGAACCGGACGACCCCAAGTCCACCATCATCGACTCCATTTCCATCAGCCCCCAGGAGTGCTATACCCTGAACATCCTCTATGGCGCGGGAAGCCAGAACGGGATGATCGGCGACGCCATCTTCCACTGCCACCTCTACCCCCACTTCCACGAGGGCATGTGGACGCTGTGGCGGGTCTTTGACCGCCTTCAGGATGGTAGCGGGACCTATCCCGATGGGATGCCCATCGAGGCCCTGATGCCCCTGCGGGACCGTCCGCTCCCTCCCCCGAAGGATGACCTGCACCCCGGGTATCCCACCTTTGTGAAGGGGACGTTTGGCGAGGAGCCGCTCCAGCCGCCGCTGGGCGTTCTTGCGGGCGGCGAACCCACCAGACAGCCCTCTCCCCTGGAGGAAGCCAATTTTGTTGAGAACTTCGCGCCGGGCGCACTGTATACGGAGACCTGTCCCTGCGGCACGGCAGAAGATATCAAGGTATTTGAAATCGCAGCGGTGCAGGCAAACCTTGTCTACAACGATTTTGGCTGGCACGATCCCCAAGGACGCTTTTTCATCCTCAAGGAAGACATTGAAAAGGCGGGCACTCTGGACTCGTATCTGGCCAAGGTGGAGTGCGGAGAGATCCGGCCAGAGCCCCTGGTCATCCGGGCCAATGCGGGCGACTGCATTGAGATCCGCTTCACAAACCTTCTGCCGGAATTCATCGAGGAAAGTGCGTTCCAGCTGCGGACGCTGACCGACATCATCGGCTGCCACATCCACTTGGTCAAGTTCGACACCATCGTGTCCGACGGCGCGGCCAACGGCTGGAACAACATCGCCGGCGCCAGACAGTATGAGACGCTGGTCGAGCGCTTTTTCGCCAACGAGGAACTGCACACCGTCTTTTTCCACGACCACCTGTTTGCGAATATGCACCAGCAGCACGGCCTGTTCGGCGCTTTGATCGTGGAGCCGGCCGGCGCCGTTTTCCTGGACCCCAAGACAGGTGAGGAACTGAAAAGCGGCACAAAGGCGGTCATCCGCACGGCGGACGGCGAGTCCTTCCGGGAGTTTGCGCTGTTTCTCCACGACTTTGCCCTGCTGTTCGACGGGAAAGGCCATCCGCTGAACCCGCCGGAACATCCCGGCTCCGACGACGATCCCGGCGTCATGGGCATCAACTACCGCTGCGAGCCTATGCCGGAGCGGCTGAAGGTCAAAAACGACCCGGCCCATATCTTCAGCTCCTTCGTATACAGTGACCCGGCCACGCCTATTTTGGAGACCTATCCCGGCGAGCCGGTCCGCATCCGGCTGCTGGACGGCGCCCATGAGGAACAGCATGTGTTCAATATCGAGGGGCTGCCCTGGCGGAAGGAGATCACGGATCCCGTCTCGCCCCTGGTACAGGCCCAAACCATTGGTATCTCCGAGGCGTTCAACATCCACATCGACGAGCCCTACGCGGCAGGGGACTACCTGTATTACTCCGGAGGCATCGACGACTTGTGGCTGGGGCTGTGGGGCATCATCCGGGCTTACGCCGTGCCGCGGGAGGACCTTCTTCCTCTGTGCGGCTTCCGGCCTGTGGCGGCTCCACAACTGCCGCCGCCCGGTGCGGTGGTCCGCAAATTTGAAATCGCCGCGATCCAAAAGGACCTGATTTACAACCGCTTCGGCGACCACGACCCGGAAGGGCTGCTCTTTGTCTCCCTGGATCAGGCCCGGGATGTGCTGTGCGGCTGCAAAAAGCCGATCCCGCTGATCCTCCGGGTGAATGCTGGCGACTGGATTGAAGTCACACTGCACAACCTGTTCGACCCAGATAAGCCGATCCAATTCAACGGCTATCCCTCCGTGCCGGTAGACTTCCCCCATGTTCCCGGTGACCGGGTGTCCCTCAGCCCACAGTTTTTGAAATTTGACCCAGTGGCATCATCCGGCGTCAACGTGGGCTATAACCCGGTGGAGCAGACCGCCGGGCCGGGAGAGTGCGTCAGGTATCTCTGGCATGCGGACCGGGAATATGGAACCTGTCTGCTGACATCCTTCGGCGACCTGCGCAACCACCGCCACCACGGGCTGTTCGGCACTGTCATCGTTGAGCCGGCCGGGGCAAAATATTATGACAGCATCTGTCCGGTGGAGGAAAATCACAAGGAGGAGGCGGTCATCGCCGCGCCGGGCGTGGAGACCTTCCGGGAATTTGTCCTGTTTGCTCACAACGGCATCCGCCTGCTGGACAAAGACGGCAATCTGATCAAGACAACGGAGCAGGGCGGCGAGATGGGCGGCCACGGCGCGCCCGACCACGAGGACACCGGGGAAAAGGGCTACAACTACCGCTCGGAGCGGTTCTTCAACCGCCTGAAACACATCCCCGTCATCCACAAGGTTTTCGATTCCAAGGTCCACGGCGACCCGGCGACACCGCTTTTCCAGGCCTATACCAGCGAGCGGGTCATGATCCGTCTGCTGATGCCGGCGGATAAGCCGAGAAATATCAGTTTTGCCCTCCACGGCCACCGCTGGAAGGCCCAGCCGGAGGATCCCTTTACCAATACGGTCCCCATTCAGGGGGCGGTCAGCGTGGGCAACGTGTTCAATATCGAACCGGAGCCCACAAACTGCCCCGGCGACTACCTGTACCGCTCCGGCTCCCTGCGGTGGGACGTGGAATCGGGTATGTGGGGCATCTTCCGGGTAATGAGCCGCGGCGTACGGTATCATTGTGAAGGCACCTGCCGGCGTGTGCGGCAATGGTGGGAGAAAAAATGGTACGAAAAGTAAGCCGTATCATTTAGGCGACACCGCAGACAGAACAATCATATCCAAGTTTCAAGAGGTACAGCTCAGCCGCTGACGGCTGAGCTGTACCTCCTTTTCAAAAGCCTGCAAAAATAAGAAAAACGGCCTGAAACTTCTGCGTTTCAAGCCGTTTTTCTTGGTGGAGATAAGCGGGATCGAACCGCTGACCTCTTGACTGCCAGTCAAGCGCTCTCCCAGCTGAGCTATACCCCCGAACCGGAACAGTTGATAGTATAGCAGACGGCAGCGGGATTGTCAACACTAAAATGCAAAAGGTGACAAATTTTTTTTCAGAAGATATTTGAAAAGAATTAGGAGCCATGAGCTTGTATATGTATTTTTAAAAGGATGGGGAGATTGACTCTTATATGTGAGTATGTTAAAATATCACCAATATCAGTGATCTGGAAGCAGGGGCTGATCAAATAGCACGAAGTGACTTTGCATCTCACGAAGATGCGGAGATGAGGGAATTCGGTGAGAATCCGAGACGTGCCGGCACTGTATGCGTGAGACTTCCCTAAGCGCTCATAGAGCGTTGAACGCGAGTTCGCCATTGGAGCAATCTGAGAAGGTGGGGAGAAGCCGATGGAGCAGCGCGCTCCGTAACGCGAGTCAGGAGACCTATTTCGTGGGAAAAAGGGCGGGACCGCAGGAATGGTGCTGCCCGTTTTGTTGCGGGAATATCGGCCGCGGCAGTCGTTGAGACCGCCGTGGCTGTTATTTTTTACATGGAAATTACCGGAATTTTTTTCCGGGGGATGGTGTGCAATACACGGAAAAGACTTTCAGAAGACACAGAAAGGAAAGACGATATGAAGAAGACACGGTTGCTTTTGATGTGCTGCATTTTATCGTGCCTGCTCACAGCCTGCGGCGGGAGATCCGCTCCGGAGGCGGAGACACAGACACCGGTAGAATCCGGGCAGGAGACAGGTGCGGAGACGGTCTCTTTTACCGATGATCTGGGGAGGGAGATCACCCTTGCGGCGCCCCGGCGGGTGGCGGCGCTGATCGGCAGCTTCGCGGATGTCTGGTGCCTGGCCGGCGGCAGGGACACACTGGTGGCCGCGGCCAACGACAGCTGGACACAGTTTGACCTGGATCTGCCGGATACGGTGGAGAATCTTGGCGAGATCAAGGAGCCGAATCTGGAACGGCTGCTGGCGGCGGAGCCGGATCTCGTGATTGGAAGCTCCAAGACCGCCGCCGACGTGGAACTGATGGACGTGCTGGAGCAGGCGGGGATCCCTGTGGCGTATTTTGAGGTCAGCTCTTTTGAGGATTACCTGGAGATGCTGGAGATCTGCACACAGCTCACCGGATGCCGGGAAAACTACCGGCAGAATGGTACGGAGGTGCGGGCGCAGATCGAGCAGGCAAAGGCACGGGTGCCCGATAGCGGGCCAAGTGTCCTGTACGTTCGGGCGACAGGCTCCAGCTGCAAGGTGAAAAACAGCCAGGATACCGTGTTGGGCGAGATGCTGGCAGAGCTGGGCTGCGTCAATATTGCCGACAGTGAAACGGGACTGCTGGAGAATCTCAGCATGGAGACGATCCTCGCCACAGACCCGGACTATATTTTCGTGGTTTTACAGGGATCTGATACGACGAAGGCGGAAAACATGCTGGAACAGACGCTGCTGTCCAATCCCGCATGGAGTGAGCTGACCGCAGTGCAAGAGGGCAGATACCATACGATGGACCAGCGGCTGTACAATGTAAAGCCAAACGCACGGTGGGGAGAAGCGTATGAAAAATTGGCGGACATCCTCTATCCCGCAGCATAAAACGGGCACCACGGCGTCTGTTCTGGTGGGACTTGTCCTGCTGGCAGCGCTCCTGAACCTCTGCCTGGGAGCGGAGACGATCCCGCCGGGAACGGTGGGGCGTGTTCTGACGGGCGGGGAGAACGGCACGGTGGCGTTCCGGATCATCCAGTATGTCCGCCTGCCGCGGGCCTGTGCCTGCCTGCTGACCGGCGCCGCCTTGGCGGCCTCCGGCACGATCATCCAGGGAGTGCTGTCCAACGCTCTGGCGGCGCCCAGCACCATCGGCGTCAACGCGGGCGCTGGACTGATGGTGGCGGTCTGCTGCGCCGTTGCGCCTTCCGCGGTGACACTGGTGCCTTATGCGGCTCTGCTGGGCGGCTTTTTGGGCGTGAGCCTGGTGCTGTTCATCGCGGAGCGGACGGGAGCGTCCAAGATCACCCTGGTGCTGGCGGGTGTGGCGGTCTCCAGTATATTCAGCGCGGGCATCGATGCGGTCATCACTTTCGCGCCGGATGCGCTGAACGGCTATTCTGACTTCCGGATCGGCGGCTTTTCCGGCGTGTCCATGTCAAAGATCGCGCCGGCCGTCTGGCCTATCGCCTTGAGCTTTGCGGCGGCGCTGTCTCTCCACAATGAAATGGACATTCTGATGCTGGGGACGGAGCAGGCCCAGAGTCTGGGGGTATCGGCAAAAAAGCTGCGGCTCCTGGTGCTGATGCTGGCGGCAGTGATGGCTGGAGCGGCGGTCAGCATTTCCGGATTGATCGGATTTGTGGGATTGATCGTGCCCCATATCATGCGGCGGCTGGTGGGGGAGGAGAGTGGCCCGCTCCTGGTGACCTCCGCCCTGGGGGGCGCGGCCCTGCTGGGGTTCTGCGATCTGCTGGCCCGGATGCTGTTCGCGCCCTTTGAACTGCCGGTGGGGATCGTCATGGCGCTGGTGGGGGGGCCTTTCTTCATCTGGCTGCTGCAAAGGAGGGGACATTCATGATCGAGACCAAGCACCTCTGCGCCGGATATGGAAAGCATACGGTGCTTCATGATATCTCCATGGCGTTTCCCACTGGACAGGTCACGGTGCTTCTGGGCCCCAACGGCTGCGGCAAGAGCACGCTGGTCAAGGCGGTGCTGGGCCTGCTGCCGGACAGAACGGGAGACGTTTTGTTCGACGGCGTCAGCATGGACCACCTGTCGGTGCGCCAGATCGCCCAAAAGGCGGCATATATGGCGCAGGCCCGCAGCATCCCGAGTATTACCGCCCGGCGGATGGTGCTCCACGGCCGGTTCCCCTACCTGGGTTATCCCCGGCGCTACCGGCCGGAGGACCGTGAGATCGCCCGCCGCGCCCTGGCCTGGGCGGACGCGGAGGAGCTGGCCGACCGCCCCATGGCGGAGCTCAGCGGTGGACAGCGCCAGAAGGTTTATCTGGCCATGGCATTGGCGCAGGATACGGAGACGGTCTTTATGGACGAGCCAACCACCTATCTGGACGTCAGGCATCAGATAGAGGTCATGACCGTCTCCCGCCGTCTGGCGGACATGGGACGGGCCGTGGTCCTGGTCCTGCACGACCTGTCCCTGGCACTGCGGGAGGCGGATCAGCTGGCGGTGCTGGAGGAGGGCGTGCTGCGCCAGGTTGGGTCGGCGGAGGAGATCTTTGTCAGCGGTGTGTTGGACCGGGTTTTCGGCGTGGCGGTCAAGCGTGTCCGGACGGACCGGGGCTGGCAGTACTACTATGAGTAAAAAGAGAACGGGGAGCGTGAGGCATTATGGCTTATTTTCCCTTTTTTGCAGAGCTTTCTGAAAAGCGCGGCCTGATCGTGGGCGGCGGCGTTGTCGCCCTGCGCAAGGTCCAAAAGCTGCTGCCCTACGGCCCCAGGCTGACGGTGGTGGCGCCGGAGCTCGGCGCGGAAATCCGCGCCATCGGTGGACTGGACCTGCGGGAGCGTCCCTTTGCACCGGAGGATCTGGCGCTCTCTGACTTCGTGATCGCCGCCACGGACGATCACACGCTGAACCACCAGATCGCGGAACGCTGTAAGGCGCAGAAAATTCCTGTCAATGTGGTGGACTGCAAGGAGGACTGTTCCTTTCTGTTCCCGGCGTTGGTCAAGCGGGGGGAACTGTCGGTAGGAATCTCCACCAGCGGCGCGGGGCCCACGGCCGCCATCTACTTGAAGGAGCAGATCGAGGCGCTTCTGCCGGAGCGGTTTGAGGAGATTCTGGCGTGCCTGGAGAAAACGCGGGAAATCGTTAAAGAGCAAATTACGGGCGAGAATGCCAGAAAACGGCTGCTGCGAGAGCTGTTTTATGACTGCATGAGGGACGGACGGCCCCTGGCAGACGAGGAACTGGAGGAAAAACTACGGACCGCACAGGAGGAGACATGCTGACGCAGAAAAAAGAAGGATGTGTCTATCTGATCGGCGCCGGAGAGCCTGGTCATCCGGGCGTTCACCAGTTCCATCATCCGCCGCATCCTTGCAAAGAGAGGGGAGGACGTGCCAGGTGTATCGGAGGCATTGGAGAGCCTCTGGACGCAGGGAATTCGGGAGGCGCTGGTGCAGCCCACCCATATTCTCTACGGCCATGAATACGACAAGATCAAAGCGGAAATGGCCCCCTGGCAGGGGCGGTTTGATACCCTGCGGATCGGCAGGCCGCTGCTGGCGGACACAGCGGATATCCAGACGCTGACGGAGGCTCTGTCCCAGGCGTACCCGCCCCGGGAGGATGAGGCATTGATTTTGTTCGGCCATGGAACGGATCACTTTGCCAACGCGGTATATCCCGCATTGCAGACATCGTTCCAACTGGCCGGCAGAGAGGACGTATTGATCGGCACCGTGGAGGGATGGCCGGTCTATGAGGAGATCTCCCGCCAGCTGAAGTCCGGCGGAAGAAAGTGCGTACATCTGGTGCCGCTGATGCTGGTGGCCGGGGACCACGCCATGAATGACATGGCTGGAGAAGAGGCGGACAGCTGGGCGTCCCGTCTGGCGGCGGAGGGCTACACGGTCCGCTG
>JAETOQ010000003.1 GCA_021771635.1 Oscillospiraceae bacterium
GCCATACGGCGTCGCTTTCCCTTGCCATACGTCAGTATGGCTGCGGAAAATCTCCTTGTCTGACGAGAAAAATCCTCGTCCATCCGGCATTCCCCGGTTATGAATACAGGTTCTAAGCATTCTCCTGATCAATACGAAATGACGGCGCGTTTTTCTTCAAACGTTCCAAAAAAAGAGAACCCGCCCCCATCTGTTTGGATGGAGGCGGGCTCAACGTGTATCAGACTTCGGCGGGAATCTCTTCGGCGCCGGGAGACGCGGGGGTATCCTTGCGCTTTTTCCGGTGGAAGTGCTTGGGCAGGTCATCGATGACCGAGTAGTAAACAGGGGTGAACAGCAGGGTGATGATCGTGGAGATGATCATGCCGCTCATCATGGTGATGCCCATGTCGCTCATCATTTCGTTGGTGTCGCCGATGCCCAGGGCCATGGGGACCATAGCCAGAACGGTGGTCAGGGTAGTCATCATAATGGGGCGGATGCGCAGAGGGCAGGCCTTCAGAATGGCGTCCTCCCGGCTCTCGCCCATCTCCCGGCGGATCTTGATGTATTCCACCAGGATGATGGAGTTGTTGACCACCGTGCCCGCCAGCATGATCAGGGCCACCAGGGAGATCATGGACAGGTCCCGGCCTGTGACAGGCAGGGCAAACAGCGCGCCGGTGAAGGCCACCGGCAGGATCATCATGACGATGACCGGCATCAGGAAAGACTCGAACTGGGCCGCCAGCACGAAGTACACCAGGCCCAATGCCACCAGCAGGGCCAGCAGCAGGTCGGAGAAGTTCTCCATCATGTCCGTGTAACTGCCGGTCAATTCAGCGGTATAGCCCTCCGGCATCGGATACCGGTCCAAAAGCTGGGTGAGTTCCTTGGTCATCTCCGTGGCATTGCCGCTGATGGTGCCGCCGGTGATGTTCACCTGGCGGGACTGGTTGACACGGGTAATGGTCTGAGGAGCCTGAACGATGTCGACATTGGCGATGGAGGCCAGGGGCACATAGCCGCCCATGGCGGTGGCCACCGGCATGGACCGCAGAGCGTCCAGACTGGCGGCGGCGGAACCGTCGCCCTTGACCACCACGTCCAGCTCCTTGTTGTCGATGGTGACGGTGGTGGCGGTGCTGCCGGTCAGCTCGGAGCGGACGGCGGCGCCCACCTGGGCGGCCGTCAGACCGTACTGAGAGGCTGCCTCCCGGTTCATGGTGACCTTCACCTGGGGGACCTGCTCCGCCACAGAGCTGGTGACGTCCACGGCGTCCGGCAGCTGAGAGATCTCCGCCATGAGATCATCAGCGATCATGGTCAGTGTGCCGTAATCGTCGCCGGTGATCTCCACGCTGATGTCGCTGCCGCCCATCATGGCGGTCATGTCGGAGGCGGAGACGGTGATCTCGCAGCCGGCGATATCCGCCAGCGGGGCCCGCAGGCTGTCCGCCACGTCGCTGCTGCTGCGCTTCCGGTCGCCCCGGTCCACCAGATTCAGCGTGACGGAGGCGGACTCGGGCTGGCAGGTGTAGTACAGGCTGTCCAGCTCCGGCACCTGGACCTGGGCGAGAGACACCACCCGGTCGGCGATGGCCGAGGTCTCATTGATATCCGAGCCAATGGGGGTGCTGATGGAGACGGAGACCATGCCCTGGTCCATCTCCGGCATCAGGACCATGTTGGTGGAGAGGCAGCTGATAATAAAGATGGCCACCAGACCAAAGGAGACCAGCATTCCGATTTTCAGATGATGGACAAAGTAGTCCAGCAGGCGGATATAGCGGTCGTAGAGCTTTTTGATCCACTGGCCGCAGCAGGCCACGATGGGGTTGGGCTTTTTGGATGCCTGTTTCAGCTGCTGCGCCCGGACCTTGTCCGTGTCCAGCAGCATGTAGCACAGCAGGGGGACCCAGGTCAGGGCGATGACCAGGGAGCCCAGGATCAGAAAGGCAATGGTCAGGCAGAAGTCCTTGAACAGCATGCCCGCCATGCCTCCGGTGAGGCCCAGGGGCAGGAACACGGCCACCGTGGTCAGGGTGGAGGCCATGACAGAGGTGGTGACCTCCTTGGTGCCGTCCACGCAGGCGCTCATGCGGTCATGGCCCTCGGCAGCGAAGCGGTAGATGTTTTCCAGTACGACGATGGAGTTGTCCACGATCATGCCCACGCCCATGGCGATACCGCCCAGGGACATCATGTTCAGCGTCAGGTCAAACACGTTCATCAGCACGAACACCGCCAGGATGCACACGGGCATGGACACGGCGATGGTCATGGTGGCGCCCCAGCGGCGCAGGAACAGGAATACCACAACGGCGGCCAGCAGCACGCCCAGCATGATGTTCTGCAGGGCGGAATCCACGGCCAGATTGATGTAGTCCGAGGCCAGATAGGGGGTTGCGTAGTGGATGCCGGCGTTCTCCGCCGCCAGTTCCGCCATCCGCTCCTCCACGGCGTCGGAGGTGGCTGCCTCATTGGCGCCGGACTGCTTGGAGACCTGCAGGATCACGCAGGGGCTCCCATCCATCTGGGCCAGGGTGTCGGTATCCTGGGTGGCCAGCGCCACATCCGCCACTTCGCTGAGGCGGACGGTGCCGCCGGTGGGCAGAGCCACCAGCATGTTGGCAACATCCTCCACAGATTGGAACTTGGCGTCCGTACTGACTGTCAGAGCCTTGGAGCCGTTCTGCATATCACCGCCGGGATACAGCAGGTTCTCCGCCGCCAGGAACTGGGAGATGTAGCTGCTGGACAGGCCGAAGCCCGATGCCCGGGTGGGATCGATGCGCACTTCGATCTGCTGCTCCACGCCGCCGCCGACAGACACGGAGGCCACGCCGTCGATGCGCTCCAGGGCGGGGGAGATGGTGTCCTCCGCCAGGGCCTGGAGGTCTGCCAGGTCGCTGCCCATCAAGGCGATGATGGCCGTGGGCATCAGGTCGCTGATATTGATGTTGACGATGATGGGGTCCATGGCGCCGTCCGGCAGGGAGAGCATGTCAAATTTCTCCCGCAGCTTGGTGGCGGCGATATCCAGGTCCGTGTCCTCCACATAGGTGATCTGGACCTGGCTGACGCCGTCCGACGAGGTGGAGGACACGGAGTCCACACCGGGGACGGACATGATGGCCGTCTCCAGGGGCCGGGTCACCAGCTCCTCAATGTCGCTGGGGGTGGCGCCGTTGTAGTAGCACATGACCAGCGCCATGGGCGCCTCCATATCCGGCAGCAGGGACATTTGGAGCTGGGTGGTGAATACCACGCCGAAGATGGCGATCATGATGACCGCCAGCAGCGTCGATACCTTATGCTTGATGCAAAATTTTGCTGTACTCATTTGCCGTTATGCCTCCCCGGCAGGGGCCTGTTCATCCGGGGAAGCGGTCTCGCCGGGTGTTTCGCTGGAGGCTTCATCAGGCGTTTCCACCGGCGCCGCGGAAATTTGCGTGTTCTCCTCCGTGACGATCCGCACAGGGGCGCCGTCGGACAGATAGGCCTGACCGACCGTCACCAGCTGCTCACCGGCGGAGAGACCGGAGAGGATCTCCGTAACGCCGCTGCCGGTGAGTCCGGTGGTGACCTCCACATACCGGGCGGTGTCGCCCTCCACCACATAGACGTACTGGGTGTCGCCGCTGGTGAGGATGGCCTCCGTGGGGACCACGATGGCGTTTTCGGAGACATCGGTGTGGAAGGTCACGTCGGCAAACATACCGGAGAGCAGGTCCGTCACGTCAGCGGGAACGGTGAGGGTGACGGTGTACAGCTTGGTTTGGATATTAGCTGCCCGCTCCACGGAACGGATGGTGGCGGTGAAGTGTTTGTCAATGGCACTGACATATACGTCCGCTTCGCTGCCGGCGTCCAGCTTGGGCACCAGCGCCTCGGAGACGGAGACGGTGACCTTCATCTGGTCCGCGCCGTCAATGACCGCCAGCGGCATGGAGTTGGAGATGAAGCTGTTTTCCACGGCGTTCATGGTCACCAGTGTGCCGGACATGGGGGCGATGACGTTGCCGTCCGTGTCCACGTTTTCCAGCGCGGTATCCAGCTGTTCCAGGCCGGATTTGGCATTTTGGATCCCGGCCTCCAGCTGGGACAGGGCGGAGTTCCGCCCGGCCACCGCGTTCAGATAGTTCAGCTCCGCCTGGTCCACCTCCAGCTGGGAGGCGGCGCCGATCTCAAACAGGGCCTTGGTGTTGTTGAGGTTGTCGGCCGCCAGCCCCACCTGTTTGTCCAGGACGGCTTTCTGGTCCTGATAGCTCTGCACCGTGGAGTTGTAGCTGATGCGGGCGGCGTTATAGGACGCCAGGGAGCTGCCCAGGTCCAGGGTGCAGAGGATATCTCCCGCTTCCACCAGATCACCGGCCTGTGCGTACACAGCGGTGCACTTGGCGGTAGAGGCGATGAGGATCGTGGCCTCGTTATCCGCGGAGATCTTGCCGGAGACCTTGTTTTCCGCGGCAATGGTGTCGGCGGATACCGTCTCCACCTGGACGGCCGTGCCCGCGGCCGGCGCCTCCTCCGGCTCCTCACTGCCGCAGGCCGTCAGGGACAGGGCCAGGACGGCGGCCAGCAGAGCGGCGGCAATACGATTTCGTTTCATGTGATTCAGGTCCTCCTATGATAATGTCTGCTGAATAAACCGCAAATCGGTTTATTCGCGCGGCGGCAGCCGCGCAATTCCATAAAACCGGCTCAAAGGAGCCGCTTTTATGGAATCCAGCCATTGTTACAATGCGTATTTCCACCGGTAGCGCTGAGACGCACCAGTGGCTGGTGCAAGGCTTTTGGACAATTTCGTTCAAAAACCTTGCACTTGAACAAAGCCTATTGCTCTTGAAAGTTGGCTTTCAAGACTTTCGGCGTTGTTCAATACGCATTATGATAAAGTATCTGATCCCATCCGCATGACTGGGACAGCTGCTCTGAGACAGGCGTCAGTTCAAAACGCCGTGCTGCACAGCCCAGCAGTAGGTGTTGTAGGAAGAGAACAGATCGTTGGCGGAGGTGCGCACCTTTTCCTCCGCCTCGCGCAGATCGTCCTCGGCGTCCAGAAGGGCGTTTTTGGAGATGGTGCCCTGCTGGTATTTCAGCTCCATGGACGCATAGCTGTCCTGCTGGCAGGCCAGGGCGGTCTTGGCGGCGTCCCAGATCTGCTTGTAGTCGTTCACCTGGGCGTACAGAGTGCGGAACTTCAGCTCATAGTCCTGAATGGTGTTATTGTATGTATACTGTGCGGCCTGCCATGAATGTTTGGCGGCAAGGAACTCATACTTCTTCTCATTGTATCCGTATTTGCGGCCGGATTCTTTATAGTCCTCCTGGGCGTCCTCCAACGTTCTGGCGGCGGCATACAGGTCGTAGCTTTTCTCCTTGGCGGCCAGCAGGTCGGTCTCCAGATCCATGGCCCCCAGCTGCTTCTCCGTCACCTCCGGTACGGGTCCCAGCTGGATCTCACCGGTCTGCTCCGCGCCGATCAGCATTTCCAGCTGCAGCTTGTAATTCCGGATGTTCATGCGCAGCGTCTCCAGGCCGCTGACCAGGGCCGTCCGCCCGGATCTGACCTCGGAGAGCTGAAGGGCGGAGATCTGTCCCATCTGATAGCGCAGCTCCATCTCCTCCACGGTGCGGTTCAGGGAGTCCAGCTGCCGCTGGAGCGCCGCCTCCTGGATGTCCATGGCCCGCACGGCCACATACAGGGCCTCACCGGCGATGACGATCTGATCCTGCAAGGCTTTCAACTGGCGGATGGTGGCGGCGTTGTCCTCCTGCATCTCGCCGTCCCGAATGGCGTCAAACTGCTCCCGCACGGCATCATACTGCGTCTGCAGGTTCTGGGACGCCAGACTGCCCGCAATGGGTTCCCCCATCATGCCGGAGGAGGTGATCATACCCCACTGGGCGTCGGCGATATCATTCAGAGTTTCCCGGAGGCTTTGCTCCAGCTTGTCGTAGTCGATCACCTCCAAGGCCTGGATGTTTTCCTCCAGGACCAGCACCTGCAGGTTTTTCTCCCGCATCCGGCGCTCCACGTTGGCGAAGGTGACGGTGCCCACCTCGTCAGGGACGGTCTCCACCGCCTCCGTCAGCGATTCTCCCGTCTCGGGATCGATTTCCGGCTCCGTGTCCGGTCCCGCCGGAGAGAGCGGCTCTTCCTCTTCGGCAGGCGCTCCGTCCTCGGTGTCCCCCGCGGCTTCGGTGCCGTCCGTTGTCTCCTCGGCGGCCTGATCCTCTGCCGGTGCTTCCTCTCCCGCCAGGGCGGACACCGCGCACAGGGAGAGCGTCAGCGCCAGGGCCAGAAGCAGTGCAATGATTCGCTGTTTCATATGTGCCTCCTCAGTCAGGGTTTTCCAGGCAGTCCGCACGCAGACTGCCGCGTTTGATGATATCCAGGCGCTCGGCTAGCTCCCGCCGGTATTCCTCGTTCCGTTCGGGCTTTGTCAGGCTGTCCATCATGGCGGTGCCCAGACTTAGTGTCGCCATGGAGAATACCCGCCGGACAAATTCCAGGTCCTGCCGCCGGAGCCGGGAGATGTCCAGCTGGTCCAGCAATTCCTCCAGCGGTTTTTCCGGCGGCGCTGACGCGACCTTTTCCAGATCGATTCCGGCGTTGACCTGCAAAACACGGATGAACCGGTTCAGCAGAGGGCTGCAGGCCGTGTTCCGTCTCTCACAAAAGCTGTCATATGCCAGAAGCTGTACGCGGAAGATATCCCCTTCCGCCTGGACCAACAGCTCTTTGAACGCCCGCAGAAAATGCTCCCGGATATCGTTCAGAAGGTAGGCAAACAGGTCGGCCTTATCGGCAAAGTACTGATAAAAGCTGCCCCGTGGAATGCCCGCCCGCCGGATGATCTTGTTGATGGAAGCGTCTGAGTAGGAAACGGCGGTGAATTCCTCCCAGGCCGCATCCAGAAAACGGCTCCGCTTCTCCTCAGGCAGACGGAGAAACGTCTCTGTACACATGGGTATGCCTCCTTATAAAAAATGACAAATTGTCATCTTGTGACAAGCTGTCGCTTATTATAAACAAGCGGGGGACCTGTGTCAACACGCTCCCAATAAAAAATGAAATCTTCACAAAATCGTTACATTTGCGCCTATCTCCGGGCAAAAAGCTCCCGCAGACGGGCAAACCGCCTGCGGGATCGCAGTCTGGTCACTTTTTGCTCTGGCAGCGCAGGGACAGCTGCTCTGCCGTGATGGCATAGCCGTCCTCCGCCCAGCGGTCCACTGGGCGCTCCTCCGGCAGAGTCTCGCCTCTGTGCCGGTAGATGGCGGCGGCCACCGTCTCCAGCAGCCGGGGGTTCTTCACCAGGATGGGCCCGGTGAGCTGGGAGGCAAACACACTGTTCCGGTGGAAGCCCTCGGCGCCTCCCGGCCCCTCGTTTCCATAGCCCATGGCAACAGAGGTCAGCAGGGGCGTGTCCACGCCCTTGATGATGGTGCATTTATTCATGAAGCCCACCACCGCCTCAGGGTAGAGGTCGGTCTTGCCGTAAACGTCCTCCACGAACCGCTTCCTGCCCTGCACAGAGGTAAAATCCGCCAGACCGATGCCGTCGAAGACCTTGCCGCCGGCGTCGGTGATGGACCTGCCCAGAAGCTCCATGGCAGTCCCGGCAAAGAGCATGGTGACGCCGCCTTCAGCGGCAGCCTTCACGGCCCCGCCGAACCGGGCAAAGTCCGCCAGAGCGGCCTTTTGGGCCCGCTCGGTGCCGGCACCCATGAAGAGGAAGTCGGCCTGGGAGAGGTCGGCCTCCTGACCGGGGGCCACCGTCTCCACGCTCACGGCATTGCCCAGCCCCTCCAGATACCGCCGCAGGACCGACACATTGGCATAGCTGCCGTACAGGCTCATGAGATCGGGGTAGAAGTGGATGATCTTCAGTTCCATGTCCTCACGCCTCCTTTTTCACATCCGGCAGAGTCAGCAGCTTGTCCCGGTCGGAGAAGCAGGTGATCACATACAGGTCCTCACCGCCCTCTTCCCTTAAAGCGGCCGCGGCGGCGGCAATGTCCGGCTGGACAGACCAGACCTCCGGGGAAATGGAGGTGAAGGAGAACCGCTCCGCCAGATCATTGCAGTACCGGCCCGAGAGGAGGATCCGCTTCACATGACCGCAGTTCAGCTGGTCGAAGTCGATGTCCCACAGCCAGCTGGTCTCGCTGGTGAAGTACTTCCGGCTCACCGCGTCCACGATGATGAGGACCGTGCAGTCCGCCTTGGTGGAGGCCACATACCGCAGGTTGGTGTCGTAGGCGATGCTGTTCTCGTGCTTGGAGGTCAGGAGCGTCCCGTGATGCGCCCCCAGGGTGAACTTCTGCATCCGGCCGTTTTTCAGGATGTAGTTGTTGATGACGCCCGCGATCCGCTCCGGCGCCGTGCCGCACTCCCGGCAGGCGGCATAGGCCGCCAGAATGTTGTACACATTGTAAATGCTGCGAAACGCCAGCTGGATGGTCACGGTCCCGTCGATGGTCAGCGTGCCGTTTTCCAGGTCCGCCGCTGTGGCGGTGTAGTCCGTGGCGGGCTTAGCGTGGCCGCATTTCGTGCAGCGGTAGGCGCCGATGTGGTTGTAATGGACGTAATCGTATTCCATGGGGGCGTGGCACAGGGGGCAGTAGGCGCCGTCGTGATACACGCCGGTGGGGGCGCCGGTGGAGACGGCGCACTTGTCCAGGCCGAACCAGCGCACCTTGCCGTGCCCGTTGGCAAAACAGCTGGACAGGGGATCATCTGCGTTCAGGATCAGCTCCGTCTCGGAGTGGATGGCGGGCAGGATGGCGTCGTACACCCACTCGGGATGGCCGTTCCGGGTCAGCTGATCCCGGTACAGGTTGGTGACCACGAACTCGGTGGGATGGAAGAACTTGAAGCTGTGGGCGGCGTAGCGCTCGTCGGACTCGATCAGCAGCACATCCGCCCGCACCCGACCGCTCAGGGTGGCGTGGGTCAGCACCAGGGTGGTGACGCCCTCGATCTGGTTGGAGCCCTCCTCGTTGTAGACCACGTTTTTCCCGTCGGCCCGGAGAATGGCGGCGATCATCTCCACGGTGGAGGTCTTGCCGTTGGAGCCGGTGACGGCGATGATGTGGGGCGGCAGCTGCACCCGGGCCAGGATATCCGGGCAGATCTTCAGGGCGAACTTGCCGGGCATGGAGCTGCCCTTGCCAATGAGTTTGCCTACGAAACGGCCCAGCTTGCACACGACGATGGCGAGAAATTTTCTCATGCCTGTTCCATCTCCTTCTCGGAAAAATCCCGGAATTCCGCGATGGCGCGGACCGGCGCGCCGTCGGCGTTTTTATATTTCAGCGGCAGGGCGAAGAACATCAGGTCGTTCCGGCCCACTACCTTTTTCAGACACAGGCTCTCGATGATGACCAGACCGCCGTTCAACAGGATCTTGTGGGCGGAGAGGGTGTCCCCCCGCAGAGTATCCACGCTGAGGGCGTCGGTGCCCACGCCCTTGAGGCCGCAGGAGACCAGGTACTTGGCCGCCTCCTCGTCAGGGACCGGGAAGGTGTCCTCATAGTAGGCGTCCGTGCCCCACTTCTTCTCCCATCCGGTGTAGAACAGCACAAAGTCCGCGGACCGGACGGCGCCGTTCTGCTCCCGCAGGAAGTCGGCGGTGATGACGCCGCCGGGGGCCATATGGGACACGTCCAGCACGATGGCCCGCCCGCAGAAGTGGGAGGCGGGCAGGAGCTCCAGGCTGGAGCCCTCCCGCAGCAGGTGAGAGGGAGCGTCCATATGGGTGCCGGTGTGGGAGGACAGGGTGATCTGCGTCTCCCGGTAGCCGGTCCGGGTCAGAGAGCCGGTGGCGGTCATGGAGGGTGCGGTGGAACCGGGATACATGGGCATTTCCGGCGTAATGGTGTGCGTCAGGTCAATAATCATGAGTCGGATCCTTTCCTATGTGGTGCGGTTGATATAAATCTTCCCCGTGGGAGAAGATGGCAGACAAAACGAAGCGGAAAAAATGCGGGTTTCACCGCTCATCCCGGAGGCCCAGGAGGTAGTCGGTACTAACATGAAAATGCTGGGCCAGTGCGATCACGGTAAGCGCGGGAATGTTCACCTGCCCATACTCAATTTTTTGATAGTTGCTGGTAGTACAGCCCAGGGATTCTGCCATGGCTTTTTGGGTTTCACCGGATTCCATGCGCAAAGCCTGCAAACGCCGTCCTAAGATGGTTAGAAAATTTTGTTCCATGAGAGCCTCCTATTGACACACAATTATATTATGTGTTATTATGGAAGCACAATAAAATTGTGCTATTTGGGAGTGCTTTTTATGAATGAGACTTATAACTGGCTTTATGACTATTACGCGGAGCCGCAGCTTCAAACCCTACCGGCGTTCAGCGATGAACTTCTGGAAGACTTCGCAAAGGCGGCGCCGGGATCGACAGAAATTGACCTGCTGGACCGCCTGGAAGCACTGCGGCTGGACTGGTGTACCGCCGCCTTTACAGCGGGCGTACAGCTGGGCATGGGCCTGCTGGCGCCGTATGCGCGGCAGACGGGGGCGGGCTTCTTCCGGAAGGATTAACGCTCCAAATAGATCATCAATGCCGTCACATCCGCCGGGGACACGCCGGAGATGCGGCTGGCCTGCCCCAGGTCCAGAGGGCGGACAGCGGCCAGTTTTTCCCGGGCCTCCAGCCGCAGTCCCTGAATGGCGCTGTAATCCAGATCCGGCGGCAGCTTGTGGGACTCCATTTTGCGGAAATCCTCCACCTGCTTCTGCTGGCGCTGGATATAGCCCTCGTATTTCACGCTGATCTCCACCTGTTCCGCCACATCCGGCGGCAGTTCAGGCCGTCCGGGGTCAAAGGGGGCCAGCTCCTCGTAGTGGAGCTGGGGCCGCCGCAGCAGGGAGATGAGGGGACAGCCGTCGGTAACGTCCGCCGTGCCCTTTTCCGCCAGAAACGCGGACAGCGCGGGGCTGGGCGAGACGCCTGTGTGGGTGAGCCGCTTGATCTCCCGGTCCACGGCATCGTACTTTTCCTCCACGGCACGGAGCCGTTCCTCCGGGACCAGGCCGATCTCATAGCCGCGTTTTGTCAGCCGCTGGTCGGCGTTGTCCTGCCGCAGCAGCAGGCGGTATTCGCTGCGGGAGGTCATGATGCGGTAGGGCTCATTGGTTCCCTTGGTCACCAGGTCGTCGATGAGGGTGCCGATATAGGACTCCGACCGGGACAGGACGAAATCGCCCTCGCCCCGCAGCTTCCGGACGGCGTTGACACCGGCCACAAAGCCCTGGACGGCGGCCTCCTCATAGCCGGAGGAGCCGTTGAACTGCCCCGCGCCATAGAGGCCGGACACGGCTTTCACCTCCAGCGTGGCCCGCAGGGCCAGGGGATCGATGCAGTCGTACTCGATGGCATAGGCGGGCCGGGTCATCACGGCGTGACGCAGGCCCGGCACGCTGTGGAGCATTTGAATTTGGACCTCCTCGGGCATGGAGGAGGAGAAGCCCTGGATGTACAGTTCCTCGGTATTCAGCCCCATGGGTTCCACAAAGAGCTGGTGGCGGAGCTTGTCCGGGAAGCGGACGATTTTTGTCTCGAAGGAGGGGCAGTACCGGGGGCCGACGCCCTCGATGAGGCCGGAGTACATGGGCGCCCGGTCCAGATTTTCCTGGACGATGCGCTTCGTCTCCTCCGTGGTCCAGGTGAGCCAGCAGACAGCCCGGTTTTCCGGCTGGGCCGGGGTGGAGTAGGAGAAAGGCACCGGCAGGTCATCGCCGGGCTGGACCTCCATCTCGTCAAAGTCCACGGTCGCCGCGTGTACGCGGGGCGGAGTGCCGGTCTTGAACCGCCGCAGGGGCAGGCCCAGCTTCAAAAGGGAGTCCGTCAGCCGCAGAGCGGCGTGCATCCCGTCGGGGCCGGAGTCCTCCACGCACTCGCCCACGATGGTCCGGCCCGCCAGATAGGTGCCGGTGGCAAGGATCACAGCCCGCACGTCAAACACCGCGCCGGTGGACAGAACGACGGAAGAGACCGCGTCGTTCTCCACCCGGACCTCCACCACCTCGCCCTGGCGGACGGTCAGATGGTCCTGCCGCTCCAGAGTCTGCTTCATCCGCTCCTGGTATTTCCGGCGGTCCGCCTGGGCCCGGAGGCTCCACACGGCGGGGCCCTTGCCCTTGTTTAAAAGGCGGTATTGGATGCAGCACGCGTCGGCGGCCCTTGCCATCTCACCGCCCAGGGCGTCCAGCTCCCGGACCAGGTGGCCCTTGCCGGTGCCGCCGATGGCGGGGTTGCAGGGCATGTTGCCCACGGCGTCCAGATTGATGGTGAACACGATGGTCTCCATCCCCAGCCGGGCGGCGGCCAGAGCGGCCTCAATGCCGGCGTGGCCGGCGCCGATGACGGCAATATCAAATTGTCCGGCGTGAAATTCGGTCATGGGACGGTGGTTCCTTTCAGCGTTTCAGCTCACGGATGTCCGTGCGGCCCATCAGCCAGTCCACGGACACGTCAAAAAAGTCCGCGATATGCAGCAGATTGTCAAAACCCGGCTTGGCTCCCAGTTCCAGGTCCTGATATCCACGGGCCGACATACCTACCTCTTTTGCAATTTCTGCCTGTGAGAGCTTCCGCTCTTTTCGCAGGGCACGGATTTTTTCAGCAAACATGGTCATCCTCCTCTTGACACGCACTCGGATGTGCGGCATAGTAGTATAAAACAACACACTCGAATGTGTGAAATTTTAAAATTATGCTAAGCGGGAGGGATTCATGTATGAATGGCTTCTACAATATCCCCGAGGTCATGGAAGAGCTTTTTCTTGCCTGGGTTCCCGGCCCGGACCCGTGTCAATGGCCGGAGCACCTGCGGGAGGACCCGGTCCGGGGGTATGGGCTGTACTGCTTTTATCAGGGGCTCTCCCTGGGGGTGCGGTTGGAAGATGCCTGCCGTCAGGGCTGACCGGCGGCCCGGCGCAGCGTCACCACCGCCACCTCCGGCCGGTTGAACAGGCGGAAGGTGGAGCCGGAGTTGCCCAGTCCCCGGGTGACGAACAGGGCGGAGCCGCTTTCCTCGTAAAGCCCCGCCGTGTAGGAGGGGAACAGGGTGCGTTCCACGGAGATCAGCCCGTCGGTAAAGGGCAGGCGCACCAGTCCGCCGTGGCCGTGGCCGGAGACCACCAGGTCCGCTCCCAGCAGACTGTAATGCTCCGGGAAGTAATTATTCCTATGGGCCAGCAGGATCCAGAAGGGATCGCCGTATGCGGCGTAGACCTCAGCCGCCACGGTCTCCGGCGGCTTCTGGTCCGCGTAGCCGTTGGGATCGTCGATGCCCGCCAGCACGATGGTGCTGCCATTTCGCTCTAATTGTAAAGACTGGTTGGACAGGACCGTCATGCCGTGGGCCGTCAAGGTCTCCTTCAGCTCCGGCACATCGCCGATGGCCCACTCATGGTTGCCTGTGATATAGTAGGCGGGAGCGATGGCGGACAGTCCCTCCGCCACGGTGGCGGCGTAATCCGCGGGGATGTCATGAAAGGAGTCCAGCAGGTCCCCCACCAGAAAGATGTATTCCGGCGTTTCCGCCCGAACGGCATCCAGAAGCTCCGCGTTGTCCTCGCCGAAACAGGCGGTGTGCAGATCGCCCAGCACCACGATCCGGCAGCCGTCAAACCCATCGGGCAGGTCCGTGAAAGATGGTTCAAAATGCGTGATCTGCAGAGCGCGGTTGTCCCACCGGATGAAGAGCGCGGCCAGGACACCGGCCAGCAGCAGCGTCAAAGCCGTCCGCAGGGCCCTGCGCTTCCGCACATGCTTTGCCATAAAAAAGCGGCCTCCTTCGCCGCAATATCGAACACACGCCAAAGACGCGAAAAAGTACGTTAGCCGTGCCAGATCCGGCACGGCTAATATTATAACATATGTAGTATTTGTGTGGCGAGAGAAAAAATGTACAAAGAAGCGGGAAAAACAGGGGGCTGTTCCGCATTTTTCGGGGATTTTGCCCCATGGAACACCGCACGCCCCGCAGACGGTCCGGCCAACAGCGGCAAAAGGCGGAGACGCCGAAAAAGATGGTAAAATACACAAAAGCAAAAAGTGAATTTTATGTAAAGAGACGAAAAAAGCCTTGACTCTTCATAAAATTTGTGCTATTGTGATTTCAACCTGAAAAGAAAGGAGTGACTGATATTAGGATCCAAAACGTTCTGCCGCGCGGGGATATTGATGATCTGATTTTTTTGGATGATCCATGGACCTCCAGCGAGCGATAAATCAAGTGGAAGCCACGCCAGACAGGCGTGGGTTTTTCTTTTTTGCGGCACTTTCACGCGGCGGGAACGCCCATTTGCCATGGCGGCCCCAAGCGGCATTTTGGAAGAGGCCGGCTGGCGGTGCCGGCCGGCCCCCGATGGCCTTTGAAAGGAGACTGGGCGTTCAAGGAGCCCAGCCCAGTATATGAAAGTGCAAAAAAACGCAAAAAACCATAAATTTTCCACGCAAAATTTGCAAAAGCAAAAAAAGCCATCCGGAAGACTTTCTTTCGGATGGCTTTTTTCCAGAGAAACTTTGTTTTTTGCGCTACAAAAACGCAAAATTTGCGAAAATTTGCCTGGAATTGGGAACAATTTTACCGGAAGCTAATGCTATTTTTTGGATAAAACGTAAAAAATACAACGTTTGCGCAAGAAAAGGCAAAAGTGTTACTTGAAAAAACGTTCACGTGTGTTATTATGATATAGCACTGTAAAACACACAAAACCAATAAGGAGTGGAAAAAATGGAAAACCTGTTCTGGATCGGTTTCGTCGGCGCAGTCATTGCCGGCCTGTTTGCTGTTATGCAGGCCAAGAAGGTAATGTCCTATTCCGAAGGCAACCAAAAGATGCAGAAGATCGCGGCCAACATTCGTTCGGGCGCAAACGCTTACCTGAAGCAGCAGTATACAACGGTGTTCAAAGTTTTCATCGTCGTGTTCATCGTTCTGCTGGTGATCGCCTTTGCCTCCGGCGGCAAGATGCTCTCTAAATTCACACCCTTCGCCTTTGTCACCGGCGGTATTTTCTCCATGCTGGCCGGCTTCATCGGCATGAAGATCGCCACCAACTCCAACGCCCGTACCGCACAGGCCGCCTCTGAGAGCCTGAACAAGGGCCTGCGGGTGGCCTTCTCCTCCGGCTCCGTCATGGGCTTCACCGTGGTGGGCCTGGGCATGCTGGACATCACCATGTGGTTCTTCCTGCTGCGCTACGCCTTCGGCGTGAATGATCCCGTTGCCCTGGGCAACATCATGGTCATGAACGGCATGGGCGCCTCCTTCATGGCGCTGTTCGCCCGTGTGGGCGGCGGCATCTACACCAAGGCCGCCGACGTGGGCGCTGACCTGGTGGGCAAGGTCGAGGCCGGCATCCCCGAGGACGATCCCCGCAACCCCGCCACCATCGCCGACAACGTGGGCGACAACGTGGGCGACGTGGCCGGCATGGGCGCCGACCTGTACGAGTCCTATGTCGGCTCCATCCTGGCGACCTTTGCCCTGGGCGCCGTGGGCGGATACGGCTGGGGCGGCATGCTGCTGCCCGTGGCCCTGGCTGTGTGCGGCATCATCTGCTCCATCCTCGGTTCCTTCCTGGTCAAGACCAAGGAGGACGCCACCCAGGAGTCCCTGCTGAAGAGCCTGCGCACCGGCACCTACACCGCGGCGGTCTTGGCCGCGATCCTGGCCGCCCCTCTGACCTATGTCATCATCGGCAACATGGGCGTGTATGTCGCCATCCTGTGCGGCCTGATCGGCGGCTGCGCCATCGGCTACTTTACCGAGTACTATACCTCCGACACCTATAAGCCCACCCAGGAGCTGGCCGCCGCCTCTGAGACCGGCTCCGCCACCATCATCATCGGCGGTATCTCCCTGGGCCTGAAGTCTACCCTGACCTCCATTATTATCGTGGCTGTGGCGGTCCTGATCAGCTACTTCGCCGCCGGCGGCTCCACTGTCATCGTGGATGCCAACGGCGCCTTCACCGCCGCCTTCAACCAGGGCCTGTACGGTATCGGCATCGCCGGCGTCGGCATGCTGTCCACCCTGGGCATCACCCTGGCTACCGACGCCTACGGTCCCGTGGCCGACAACGCCGGCGGCATCGCCGAGATGAGCGGCCTGCCGGAGACTGTCCGTGACCGCACCGACGCGCTGGACTCCCTGGGCAACACCACCGCCGCCACCGGCAAGGGCTTCGCCATCGGCTCCGCCTCTCTGACCGCTCTGGCGCTGCTGGTCTCCTACGTCAACATCGTCCAGGAGAACACCACCGAGACACTGAACTTCACCCTGACCAGCCCCACCGTTTTGGTCGGTATGTTCATCGGCGCCATGCTGACATTCGTCTTCTCCGCGTTCACCATGAGTGCGGTGCAGAAGGCCGCCCAGTCCATCGTCGTGGAGGTCCGCCGCCAGTTCAAGGAGATCCCCGGCATCATGGAGTACAAGGCCGATCCCGACTACGCCTCCTGCGTGGGCCTGTGCACCAAGGGCGCCCTGCATGAGATGGTCGCCCCCGCTCTGCTGGCGATCGTCGTTCCCATTGCCACCGGTCTGATCCTTGGCCCCACTGGTGTTGTTGGTTTGCTGGGCGGTGTGTCCGTCACTGGCTTTGCCATGGCCGTGTTCATGTCCAACGCCGGCGGCGCCTGGGACAACGCCAAGAAGTACATCGAGAGCGGCCATCACGGCGGCAAGGGCTCCGAGCAGCACAAGGCCGCTGTCGTAGGCGACACCGTGGGCGATCCCTTCAAGGATACCTCCGGTCCTTCCCTGAACATCCTGATCAAGCTGTGCTCCACGGTCTCCATCGTGTTCTCCGGCCTGATCCTGGCCTTTAACCTCATGAACATGCTGTAAGCAGACACTGCCTGACAGCGTTCACCACATACGAAAAGACGCCCCCCGTTTCCCGGCGGAGGGCGTCTTTTTGCATGTGGTTCATCAGGGAGTATCATGTTTGCGCATATTAAAAATGGAGAAGGAGGTCCAGTGTGGCAAGCGCTGTGGCAAGAGCAGGCAGCATTGCCAAGCGGGAGACGAACCAACTTTGTGCGGCATATACTCCCTGCCGGAATTCCCGCCACCAGATGATGAGAAGCGGCCAGGACAGCAGGTTCAAGGGCACCATGCACAGTTCAAATACCCCGTCGTCCAGATCAAACCAAATTTGAACGATCAAGAATAGAAGAACAGTTCCCATACAGAGGCAGAAAGTAAGTGTGCAACGCTTTTCCACGAACCCCATCAGCCTGTCTAAAAACGCGAGCATGCCAACGCCTCCTTTCCTTCAGAATAGCAGGCTGCCGGACAAAAAACAAGATTTCCCGCTTTGCACATTTTTCAAGAGGAAAATCCCCTAAAAATTGAGCGGGAAAAGGCCAAAACAAATCACGCACTTCGCTTGACAAGGTAATCGTTTACCGATATAATGTTCAGCGGAAAACCTGTGAAAGCCGCCCAAAACAGCGGTTTTTCCTAAAATACATATCAGGAAAGGAACGCACGAACATGATCTACTCTACCGAAGTGCAGAATATGTGCCCCGTTGCCAAGGGCGCGTACCATGGTCCAGCGCCCATCCCCGAAGAGGGCAAGTGGGTCCAGGCCAAGGAAATCAAGGATATTTCCGGCCTGACCCACGGTATCGGCTGGTGCGCCCCCCAGCAGGGCGCCTGCAAGCTGACGCTGAATGTGAAAGACGGCATCATCGAGGAGGCTCTGGTGGAGACCATTGGCTGCTCCGGCATGACACACTCCGCCGCCATGGCCTCCGAGATCCTCATCGGCAAGACGCTGCTGGAGGCGCTGAACACCGACCTGGTGTGCGACGCCATCAACACCGCCATGCGGGAGTTGTTTTTGCAGATCGTCTATGGCCGCACCCAGACCGCGTTCTCCGAGGGCGGCCTGCCCATCGGCGCCTCCCTGGAGGACCTGGGCAAGGGCCTGCGGAGCCAGGTGGGCACCATGATGGCCACCAAGGCCAAGGGCCCCCGCTACCTGGAGATGGCCGAAGGCTATGTTACTCGCATCGCCCTGAACAAGGACGATGAGATCATTGGCTATGAATTTGTGAACTTGGGCAAGATGATGAACAGCATCAAGAAGGGGCTGGACGCCAACGCGGCGCTGGAGAAAGCCAAGGGCCACTACGGCCAGTTCGAGAATGCCGCCAAGTACATCGACCCCCGTCACGAATAAGAAAAGGAGGAATTGACCAATGGCTCTGTTTGAAAGCTACGAGAGAAGAATCGACAAGATCAATTCCGTCCTGTCTCAGTACGGAATTTCCAGCGTGGAGGAGTGCCGCGACATCTGCACCGCCGCCGGCTTTGATCCCTACGAGATCGTCAAGGGCATTCAGCCCATCGCCTTTGAGAACGCCGGCTGGGCCTACTGTGTGGGCGCCGCCATCGCGCTGAAGAAGGGCGTCAGCTCTGCCGCCGAGGCGGCTGAAGCGATCGGTGAGGGCCTCCAGGCCTTCTGCATCCCCGGCTCTGTGGCCGAGGACCGCAAGGTGGGCTTGGGCCACGGCAACCTGGGCGCCATGCTGCTGCGGGATGAGACCAAGTGCTTCGCCTTCCTGGCGGGCCACGAGTCCTTTGCCGCCGCCGAGGGTGCCATCGGCATCGTCCGCAATGCCAACAAGGCCCGCAAGGAGCCCCTGCGGGTCATCCTGAACGGCCTGGGCAAGGACGCCGCCCAGATCATCAGCCGCATCAACGGCTTCACCTACGTCCAGACCAAGTTCGACTACTACACCGGCGAGCTGGCTGTCGTCAAGGAGATCCGTTACTCCGAGGGCGAGCGGGCCAACGTCCGCTGCTACGGCGCCGACGACGTCCGTGAGGGCGTTGCCATCATGCACAAGGAGGGCGTGGACGTGTCCATTACCGGCAACTCCACCAACCCCACCCGGTTCCAGCACCCCGTTGCCGGCACCTACAAGAAGGAGTGCATCGAGCAGGGCAAGAAGTACTTCTCCGTGGCCTCCGGCGGCGGCACCGGCCGCACCCTGCATCCTGACAACATGGCCGCCGGTCCCGCCAGCTACGGCATGACCGACACTATGGGCCGGATGCACTCCGACGCCCAGTTCGCGGGCAGCTCCTCCGTCCCCGCTCATGTGGAAATGATGGGCTTTTTGGGCATGGGCAACAACCCCATGGTCGGCGCCACCGTCGCCGTGGCTGTGGCTGTTGCAGAGAGCCGGAAGTAATTTCGAATACAAAATGTAAAGAATCCCCGGAGTTCAACTCCGGGGATTCTTCTATTTAAGTCAGGGACAGGTGACTCCGGATTTTTCTTCCAGAAATTTGATCCATTTTTCACGCTTTGTCATGGAGAGTTTATCTGTTGTAAGGCCGCTTTCCTGAGTCTCGTAAGTAATCTCGATTCCCATGGGGAAAAAGCCCTGAGAACATTTTCCAATTTGCCGGATGTTCTGGTAAGGGATGACGATGTTATCGTCCAGAGGGCCTGTTATGCAGATCAACCTCGCTTCTGTGAAGTAGGCCCAGCCCTGTTTCCACTGTCCGATTTTCCACACCTTTTGCACATAGCTTGCCTGTAGATAATCCACAAGGGTATCATTCTGATCCATCAAACCTGCTTCCACTAGGTTTTTCTTCTGTTTTTCCTTTTTGGCGTCGTTCATTGTTATGCGTCCTTTTCGCGATGTATAAGGGATCAGTCCTCACACAGGCCGGCGGTGATGATGGCCATGGAGTAGACCTCCTGGGCGTTGCAGCCGCGGCTGAGGTCGTTGATGGGGGCGTTCAGGCCCTGCAGGATGGGGCCGTAAGCCTCGAAAGAGCCCATGCGCTGGCAGATCTTGTAGCCGATGTTGCCGGCGTTGATGTCGGGGAAGATGAAGGTGTTGGCGTGACCGGCCACCTTGGAATCGGGGCACTTGGTGTGGGCCACACGGGGAGAGACAGCGGCGTCGAACTGCAGCTCGCCGTCGATGGCCAGATCGGGGGCCAGGGCCTTGGCCTTGGCGCAGGCGTTGCGCATCTTGTCCACGTCCTCGCCCTTGCCGGAGCCCAGGGTGGAGTAGCTCAGGAAAGCGACCTTGGGATCAATGCCGAACACCTTGGCGGTGGCGGCGGTCTCCAGGGCGATCTCTACCAGCTCGTCCTCGGTGGGCTTGATGTTGATGGCGCAGTCGCCCATAGCCAGGACCTCACGGTCGCCGGTGGCAGAGGGACGGACCAGGATGAAGCAGGAGGAGACGATCTTGTTGCCGGGCTTGGTCTTGATGATCTGCAGCGCGGGACGGACGGTGTCGGCGGTGGAGTAGGTTGCGCCGCCCAGCAGGGCGTCGGCATAGCCCATCTTCACCAGCATGGTGCCGAAGTAGTTGCCCTGCTTCAGGGCGGCGCGGCACTGCTCGTCGGTCATCTTGCCCTTGCGCAGCTCCACCATGGTGGCGACCATCTTGTCCATATCCTCGAAGGTCTCGGGATCCAGGATCTCGGCGCCGCGGATATTGAAGCCGATCTCCTCGGCGGCCTTCTGGACTTCCTCCACGCTGCCCACCAGAACGGGAGTCAGGAAAGTACCGGACAGCAGGCGGGCGGAGGCCTCCAGAATGCGGGGATCGGTGCCCTCGGTGAACACGATCTTGCGGGGATGGGCCTTTAACTTGTTGATCAAGAATTCAAACATTTTGATTTCCTCCAAAAATCGTCAAGATTAGGCTGAGTTGAATACTGATTTTATTATACACAACTGGTCGGCAGGGTCAATCAGAAAATGGAAATATCACCACAAAAATTTACGGATACTTCACCAATTCTTCTGTCAAATGTGCAAAACTGCCATTGCCGGACCCAATATGAACAAAGGGAACAAAAGTATCAAAACAGGGCCATTTGGAGAGGTTTCGGTCACAAATAGTGCTTGACGAACCTATATAAAAGGGGTATCATGAAACGGTAACAAATTGTAACTATTTTGGATGCCATTGATTCAGGAGAATTATGAGTCAGAATACAAAAAGAGAACATCAGCCGGAAGCGCAGGGCGGCAGGCGGCTGGCAAAGGGAGCCTCCGCGCCGGCTTACAGCGCAGAGGGAGAGACCAGGCGGCAGAGGCCGCCCGCTGACCGGAGAGAGCGCCGGGAGGTCCGGACACAGGCCGCCGGGGGGACTGCGGTCACAGAACGGTCCGCTGAGCGAAAGCAGGCCCGCCGTCCCGCCAGGGCCGCGATCTCCGCGTGGGAAGAGCAGCCGGCGGTGCGGCAGGAGAAGAAGCGGCCGGTGAGAAAGACGCGGAAAAGCATTCTGGAAAACCTGCTGGAGGACTGGCGGGACCCGGAGGATGACGCCGGTTTTTTCAAGAGCTGCTACTTCGGGATGAAGCGGATCACGCGGCGGGTCCGCCGCCGCTGGCGGCACATCGTCCGGGAAAAGCACGCCCATAACTTCCCGGAATCGGAGCGCCTGCCCATTCAGCTTCTGCTGTTTGCCTGGTGTATGCTGCCCATGCTGGGAAGCCGGCTGCAGGAGCTGATCCTGGGCCGCCGCAGACAGGCGGCCAACGGCCCGGGACATACCCGGAAATGGAAGCGGAAGATCCACCCGGCGGCATTCCTGGGCAGCGGCTGCGTGATCGCGGCGATCATCCTGTTTTGTTCCACCTACACGCTTGGCACAACGGTCAGCTATGACGGCGAGGTCATCGCCTCCGTGGCCAGCAAGAGCACGGCGGAGGACGTACAGGAGGATCTGGAGCAGATCACCACCCGGACGCTGGGAGAGACCTTTACCATCGATGACTCTCTGATCCAGTATTCCTCCGGCCTGCTGCGCAGGAAGGATGTGGTGGATAAGGACACGCTGGAGGAAGGCCTGTCCGAGGAGATCGGCCTGGTGACGTCGGCCTACTGCCTGTATGTGGACGGCGAGCGCATCGGCGCGACGCCCTATGAGGGCGCGCTGGATGAATTGCTGGAGCAGCTCCGCAGCGGCGCCACGGATGAAAACACCATCTCCTGCACCTTTGCTGAGGACGTGGAGATCAAGGAGGAATTTGTCCCAACGGATGAGATCATGAACCTGGGACACCTGGCGGAGACGCTGTACAGCACGAAGACCGCCGAGGTGACCTATGAGGTGAAGAAGGGCGACACTTGGTCGGAGATCGCCAACAGCCATAACCTGACCTCCAAGGAGCTGCTGGCGCTGAACCCCGGCTACAACATCAATAAACTGCAGATCGGCGAAGTGCTGACGCTGTCCGCGTCTGTTCCCTACCTGACCATGACCGTGGTACAGCGGGAGCGGTACGTGGAGGATGTGATGTACGACATCGAGTACACCGACTCCGCCAATATGTATAAGGGCGATACCAAGGTCACCTCCGCCGGACAGTACGGTGCGGCGGACGTGGTGGCCACTGTCACCTACGTCAACGGTGAGGAGACGGAGCGGACGGTCCTGTCCTCTGTCACATTGCGGCAGCCCGTCACGGAGCAGCAGCTCCGGGGTACGAAGGACCGGCCCACCTGGCTGCCCACGGGCAGCTTCCGCTGGCCTGTCTCCGGACGCATCACCTCCCGCTTCGGCGGGCGGAAATCCCCCGGCGGCATCGGCTCCACCAACCACAAGGGCATCGACATTGCGGCGCCCTATGGAACGCCGGTCTACGCCGCTGACGGCGGCATCGTGACCTACGCTGGCTGGATGAGCGGATATGGCTATCTGGTCCGCATCAATCACAACAACAACGGCTACGAGACCTATTACGGCCATAACAGCAGCCTGACGGTCTCCGTGGGCGACAGAGTCTACAAGGGCCAGCAGATCGCCCGGGTGGGCTCCACCGGCAACTCCACCGGCAACCACTGCCACTTTGAGGTCCGCTATAACGGCGTTGCCAAAAACCCCCTGAACTATCTGTAAACAGCGGCACTGACAGAAGGCGCCCCGCACGCGGGGCGCCTTCTCTGCTGCGGATCGCCCCCGAGCTCACGATTTTCAGCGTGTCGGAGGTCGGCGGCTGCATGGGCGCTGTCTCAAAAAATAGGTGATTTGTGAAAATTTTTCTTACATCTTTTGTTTAAAATGTGGTAAACTATAAGTGCAGCGTGCGGTCCCGGCAGACGTAAGTCCAGTTGCCGGGACCGTACGCGTTTTCTATGATCAAGGAGGGATTTCCATGTTTCAGCCAGGAGATATGGTCGTATACGGCACCACCGGCGTGTGCCGGGTAGAGGAGATCACCCAGCCGAATATGAGCGGTGTGGACCGGAGCAAACCGTATTATCTGCTCAAGCCGCTTTTTCAGGACGGCGTGATCTATACCCCCGTGGAAAATGGAAAGGTGTCCATCCGCCCGGTGATCTCCGCGAAGGAGGCGGAGGCGCTGATCGACCTGATCCCCGGTATGCAGGCGGAGGCCTGCCGCGCGCCGACGCTGCAGGCCCTGGCCCAGCACTATCAGGCCGTGGTGCGCAGCCACGACTGCAGGGACCTGATCGAATTGATGATGTCCATCTATGCAAAGCGCTGTCAGGCGGAGGCACAGAATCGGCGGCTGGGCATGGTGGACGAACGGTATATGAAACAGGCGGAACGCCTTCTGTACGGCGAACTCTCCGTTGCGCTGAACATTCCCTTTGACGAGGTCCAGCCTTACATCGCCCGCCGGGTGGACGAGGGCTGCCCCTCAGGAGCGGCTGGGGCGTGAGCGCGAAGCGCGGCCGCGACAAAATCATGAGCGGATCATGAGCGCATGCACATATGGACACGGCTGCGGACAGTTATGTCCGCAGCCGTGCTGCTTTAGAACCTGTATTCATAACCGTTGATCGCCGTCTGAGCGGTCTTTTTCCCGCCATACTGCGTCGCTTTCCCTTGCCATACGTCAGTATGGCTGCGAAAAATCTCCTTGTCTGTCGGGAAAAATCCTCGCCCCTCCAGCATTCCCCCGGTTATGAATGCAGGTTCTTACAGATGGAGATACCGCCCGCCGTTCCGCCGGTAAAGACGGTGAGAGATGGAGAGCACGGTGCGGCCCTGAGCCGCCTTCTGCAGGGCGGTCAGAACGGCGCGCTCCGTATCGGCATCCAGATTGGCGGTGATCTCGTCCAGCAGGAGAATGACCGGGTCTGCGGCCACGGCCCTGGCGACCGCCAGGAGCTGGCGCTCTCCCTGGGAAAACAGCGTTTCCGTGCAGGGGGTGTCATAGCCTTGCTTCAGGCGGGAGATGGTTTCATGGAGGCCTGCCATTCTGGCGGCGGATATCACCTGCTCCCGGGAGATGGAGCCATCCCACAGGGTGATCTGGTCCGCCACAGTGCCCGGAACCAGGTAAAAGGACTGCTCCACATAGCCGAAGAGCCTGCGCTTGACGGCACTTGGGATTTTGTCCGCATCGGCGCCAAAGACGCGGACACTTCCGCTGCCCGGGGAATAGAGACCCAGCAGCAGCTTGAACACGGTGCTCTTTCCCGCGCCTGTCCGCCCGGTGAGGGTGACGGTCTCACCGGGAACCACTGTGAAGCCGCAGTGATGCAGGACCTGCTGGCTGTCGCCGTAGCTGAACGCCACATCCGTCAGCTGGACGGCCGGCTCCCCGCTGGACAGGAGGGCTTCCAGTGTGATGGTATTGTCCGTGTCCGGCTGCTGGGGTTCCACAAGGAATTCCTGGATGCGCCGGACGCCTGCCACGGCGGACTGGATGCTCTGGATCTCCATGCCGACGCTCTCCAGAGGCTCAAACACCTTGCCCACATAGGCAATGACCGCTACGGCGGTTCCCACCGACATCCCGAAGAGCGCCTGCATCTCTCCGCCCAGGGAGGCGGCGGTCATCATGACGGCCACCACCACGGCACTGACAGTCAGGATGATGGGGGAGTAGATGGCGTCATAGAAGTTGGATTTCTCCATAGCCCGGTAGCTCTTCTGGATGGCCTGGTCATACCGTTCCTCCATATACCGCTCCCTGCGGTAGGTGTGGATCATGCGGATGTTCCGAATGGTCTCGGGAACGTGCTGGCTGACCTGGCCCACCGCCGCCCGGTTATCCAGCTGGGCTTTCAGCATCCGCCTTTGGAAGATGCGGGTCATGGCAAACAGCAAAGGCGTGACCAGCACCAGCAGTCCGCCCAGTCCGGGGCTTTTGACAAAGATGACGGCCAGAATACCGGCGATTTTGCACACGTCCACCACCATGCCGATGACGCCGGAGGCAAACAGGGCCTCCACGGTGTCCACATCCCCGACGAACCGGGAGACCGTGGCGCCCGGGGCCTGGGCGGTGAAATAGGCGGCGGGGAGGTGGGACAGCTTGGCGCACATGGCGCGGCGGAGGGCGCGGGTGATCTTCTGACCGAATACGGTGATGAGGAACGCCTGCGCGGCGTCAAACAGGCCGGAGGCGGCCGCCGCCCCAAAGTACAGCAGGGCCAGCCGAAGGGAAATACTTCCGCCGGAGGTCAGCGTGTTGACGATGTTCTCCAGCACCAGCGGCGGGAGCAGCGCGAAGAGAATGGAACCCGCCACAGCCAGCAGCAGGCCCAGCATCAGCAGTTTGGACCGCAGGACGACGGAGCGGAGGATGGTCCAAAGAGAGGCCTTACGCTTCATGGCTGCCGCCTCCTTCCGCCTGGGCCTGATACAGCCCGGCGTATTCCGGGCAGGTCTCCATCAGCGCGGCGTGGGTGCTGGCCGTAACATGCCCATCCTCCATCCAGAGCACCTGGTCAAGGGAGGGGAAGAGGTCCAGCCGGTGGGAGATGAGGAGCACGATGCTCTCTCCGGCAAGCTGCCGCAGGTGGGCCATGATCTCACCCTCTGTCGCCTGGTCCACGGCGGAGAAGGGATCATCCAGGACCAGGAGGGGCCGCCTGTGGCAGAGAGCGCGGGCCAGCGCCAGGCGGGCCTGCTGCCCGCCGGAAAGCCCCGTGCCGGAATCTCCCACCAGCGTCTGCACCCCTGCCCGCATGACCGAGACCTCCTGATCCAGGCAGACGGCTTTCAGCCAGGGGGATGCGTCGCCGTCAGTCCCCAGAAGAATATTTTCCGCGATGCTGGTCCGCAGAAGCTCCGGCTGGTGGCCCAGATACCCAACAACGGTGCTGCGCTCCGCCGGAGACAGGGCGGCCAGCTCCCGCCCGCCGAAGCGGATGCTGCCGCCGTAGGGCCTCTCGCACAAAAATACTTTACCCAAGGTGGACTTTCCGCAGGCTACGGGTCCGGTGACGCCGATGACCTGTCCGGGCCGGGCGGAGAAGGACACTTCGGAAAAGATCGGGCCTCCGCCGGGATAGGCGAAGGAAAGACCGGAGACCACCAGCTCCGCGGGCGGCGCGGCGGGAAGCTCCGGCACCGCCTGGGGCGGCTGGAGCAGGGGCTTGACACGTCTCCAGGACACCTGGGCCTTCTGCACGGCGTTGAACAGCTTGGCGGCCTTAGAGGTCTTGACGGCCAGCTTGGTGTAGCAGGTGAGAAAAGCGGTGAACGCGGCGATATCCCAGGCCGCCCAGCCGTTTCCCTGGACATTCCGGGCGCCCAGCCACAGGATGGGCACCGTGCCCAGCATGGAGAGGACGCGGTACAGGGGCGGCATGGTGTTCTCCCACAGGTTGGCGGCCACCGCCCGCTTTTCATAGTCGGCCAGCCGGGCCTCGTAGGCGGCGTTTCGGCGCTCCTCCAGGCCAAACACCCGGTAGGTCACGGCGCCGGACACCCGGTCCAGCGTGGCGCCGCTCAGCACCCCGGCACTCTCCTTATAGGCCGCCGCGCAGCGGGACACCGGCTTTTTCATGCGCTCCGCCAAAAAGAGCGCCGCAGGCGGGAAGAGACTGACCAGCAGGGTCAGCCGCCAGTCGTAAACCAGCAGCAGGGCCAGATACGCCGCCATGGCCACGCCGGTGTCGAATACCTCGGTGGTGAATTTGCGCATCCCCTCCGCGCAGGCGTCCACATCAGCGATGGCCCGGGTCATCATGCCGCCCACGCTCTCCTGCTCCAGGTCCGGCTTGGACCTGTGGACCAGGCTGTTGTACAGGACACGCTTCATATTGCGGTTTACGTCGTTGGCAAAGCGGCGCACATAGAACCGCTTCAAATACCGCATCCCCTGGACAAACAGCGTCACGACCGCATAGAGCGCCGCCGCGGCCAGCATGGCGGACCATTGGGCGGTGCCCCGCAGGATCTCCAGCAGGCATTGGGCCAGCCGGCCCTCCAGCAGCGGTCCCGCCGCAAGCCCCACATTGTATAGGATGCCGGTTACGGTAACGATCAGCAGCGGCCCCCTCTCCATCGCGAAATAGGAGCGGATGCGGTCCGGCTGCCGGAGACCGGGCATGGCTTCTCTCATATGGATTCCTCCTCGCTCAGCCGGGCGGTCACATGGGGAAAGCCGCTCCGGCTCTCGGCCTTGGAACGGACATAGAGCGTGTGCAAAAGGCTCGTAAAGACCTCCTGCTCTGGGGGAGACAGTCCCTCCAGCAGCCATTCGTAAAAGGCTGTCTCCACGGACACCTTGGACCGCTTCAAAGACTCCGCCTGTTCCGTGGCGTACAGCATCTGCCCCCGGCTGTCGGCGGGATTCTGCCGCCGGACCAGGTAGCCCTTGCCCTCCAGGCTTGCCACCCGGCGGGCCACGGCGCCTTTATCCATGTTCAAAAGCGTACAGACCTCTTTTTGTGAAATGCCGGGGTTATGGCGGACGGCGTGGATCAGATCGAATTCCCCGGTGCCGATCCCGGTCTCCTTCATCATGCGGAGTGTCAGTTTGGCAGCCTCCCGGGCGATCTTGGTGATCTGACGCTGGGAAAGGTCCATGGGAACACCTCACTTTAATAGTTGTAGCATCAACTAAATCATAGTACCCAGAGATGGAAAAGTCAAGGCCTGGGGCTTTCTGAGAGAGCCTGTAATAGGGCAGAATGCCCCTGTAAAACGATGAAATACCTATCTGAAAGGCGGGCACAAAGGGGAGCGGATCGGATCGATCGGTGTTGGCCTGATGGGAAAGTCCATGGTCCGCACGCTGATGAGGTATTATGAACGGTCAACCAGCAGATAAACACTTGTTTATAAAAACAAATGTCCACCACTGGCAAACTAAACAAGAATTCCAGGGATGACTGTGGAATTGAAATGGAAAACGACGAAAAAGGGATGAGATCTAAAGAGCAGCTTGACTTTCTGAAAAGCCCTATGCTAGGATAACACCACGAAATACGAAGAAGGGAACAAGTAACCTGGTTCGCTCCGCTTTCAGAGAATTGCCGGTTGGTGCAAGGCAATAAGCGCCGGATAAGGTGAAATCATCCTGGAGTAGCCTGCTGAAGGAGAACCTGTTAGGCAGTGCCGGGCCGCACCCGTTACAGTGCAGGGCTTGTTGGAGCCTGCTGAGATGGCGGCGCATGATACGCCGTTAACAAGAGTGGTACCGCGAAGGATCTTCAGCCTTTGCCTCTTGATTTGCAAGAGGCAAAGGCTTTTTTCATTCTCCGGAGCGCAGGCCAGAAGTCAGCAGACACGCGGATCGCCCCACAAAAACGAAAAGAAAAAGGAGAACAAAAACATGGCTGTCAAGAAGTATTACGATTCCGACTGTAATCTGGGGGTGCTGGACGGCAAGACTGTCGCCGTCATCGGCTTTGGCTCCCAGGGCCACGCCCATTCTGAAAATCTGGCCGAGAGCGGCGTGAACGTGGCCGTCGGCCTGCGCAAGGGCTCCACCCACTGGGAGAAGGCCGCGAAGTTCGCCGAGACCTGCCCCAACTTCCACGTGATGGAGGTGGAGGAGGCCGCCAAGGCCGGCGATATCGTGATGATGCTGGTTCCCGACGAGCTGTGTGCCGATATCTACAACAAGCAGGTGGCTCCCTACATGACCGAGGGAAAGACGCTGGCCTTCGCCCACGGCTTCAACATCCACTTCAAGACCATCGTGCCCCCCACCAATGTGGACGTCATCATGGTGGCGCCCAAGGGCCCCGGCCACACGGTCCGCAGCCAGTACCTGGAGGGCAGGGGCGTTCCCAGCCTGATCTGCGTGGAGCAGGACTTCACCGGCAAGGCCAAGGACACCGCCCTGGCCTACGCTTCCGCCATCGGCGCCGGCCGCGCCGGTATCCTGGAGACCTCCTTCAAGGAGGAGACCGAGACCGACCTCTTCGGTGAGCAGGCCGTTCTGTGCGGCGGCGTGTGCGGCCTGATCCAGGCCGGCTTCGAGGTGCTGGTGGAGGCCGGCTACGAGCCGGAGATGGCCTATTTTGAGACCTGCCACGAGATGAAGCTCATCATCGACCTCATCAACGAGGGCGGCTTTGGCAAGATGAGTTACTCCATCTCCAACACCGCCGAGTACGGTGACTACCGCACCCGCAGCCGGCTGATCACCGAGGATACCCGCAGGGAGATGCGCCAGATCCTCAAGGAGATCCAGGACGGCACCTTCGCCTCCGAGTTCCTGGCGGAGATGAATCCCAACGGCGGACGCAAGACACACTTCCTGGCCCAGCGCCGCATGGCCGCAGAGCACCCCATCGAAAAGGTGGGCGCCCAGCTGCGGGCCATGATGAGCTGGCTGAAAAAGTAATAAGGACAGAGGGGCCGGGACACGGAGCCATGGCCCACCCGAAGAAGGAGGAGACCATTTCCATGCGCAGCGATAACGTGACAAGAGGCGCCGAACGGGCGCCCAACCGCAGTTTGTTTTACGCTCTGGGCTACACGCCCGAGGATCTGGAAAAGCCGCTGATCGCCGTGGTCAGCGCCCACAGCGACATCGTCCCCGGTCATATGAACCTGGACAAGCTGACCGACGCTGTGAAGAGCGGCATTGAGGCAGCCGGCGGCACGCCCTTCATGGTGCCCGCCATCGGCGTATGCGACGGCATCGCTATGGGCCATGTGGGCATGAAGTACTCCCTGGCCAGCCGGGAGCTGATCTGCGACAGCGTGGAGACCATGTTTATGGCCCACCAGTTCGACGGGATGGTGCTGGTGCCCAACTGCGACAAGATCGTCCCCGGCATGGTCATGGCGGCGGTGCGGATGAACGTGCCCACCGTGGTCTGCTCCGGCGGTCCCATGCTGGCAGGCACCTATGACGGCCAAGAGGTCAGCCTCTCCAAGATGTTTGAGGCCGTCGGCTCCTACAAGGCCGGGCTGATCAATGAGGAACAGCTGGAGGACTGCACCCAGAACAGCTGCCCCGGCTGTGGCAGCTGCTCCGGTATGTACACCGCCAACAGCATGAACTGCCTGTGCGAGGCCATCGGCATCGGCCTGCCCGGCAACGGCACCATTCCCGCGGTGTACAGCAAGCGGCTCCAGCTGGGCCGCCGGGCGGGCGCCGCCATCATGGAGCTGGTCCGCCGGAACATCTGCGCCCGGGACATCGTCAACGAGCGCAGCATCCGCAACGCCCTGACCTGCGACATGGCTCTGGGCTGCTCCACCAACACGGTGCTGCATCTGCTGGCCATCGCCCACGAGGCAGGCGTGCCTGTGGACCTGGCGCTGTTTAACGAAATTTCCGCCAAAACGCCCAACCTGTGCCACCTGGCCCCCGCCGGTCCCACCCACATGCCGGACCTGTACGCCGCCGGCGGCATCCCCGCCGTTCAGGCGGAGCTGGCAAAGCAGGGCCTGCTGGATCTGGACTGCCTGACCGTCACCGGCAAGACACTGGGCGAGAACATCAAGGGGGCAAAAAACACCGATCACAACGCCATCCGGCCCATCGAGGACCCGTACAGCACCACCGGCGGCCTGCAGATCCTGTGGGGCAACCTGGCCCCCAACGGCTGTGTGGTCAAGCGCAGCGCCGTGGCTCCTGAGATGCAGGCCCACACCGGCCCCGCCCGGGTGTTTGACAGCGAGGACGATGCCATCGCCGCCATCTACGCCGGAAAGATCGTCCCCGGCGACGTGGTGGTCATCCGCTACGAGGGCCCCAAGGGCGGCCCCGGTATGCGGGAGATGCTGAATCCCACCTCCGCCCTGGCGGGCATGGGCCTGGACAAGACCGTGGCCCTGATCACCGATGGCCGCTTCTCCGGCGCCAGCCGGGGCGCGTCCATCGGCCATGTCAGCCCGGAGGCCGCCTCCGGCGGCCCCATCGGCCTGGTGCGGGAGGGAGACCAGATCGCCATCGACATCCCCAACGCCTCCATCACCCTGCTGGTGTCCGGGGAGGAATTGGCCGCGCGCAGGGCCGCCTATGTCCAGCCCGCCCCCAATATCACCACCGGCTGGCTCAGCCGCTATGCCCGCATGGTCACCAGCGCCGACGAGGGCGCGGTCCTGCGGTAAATCCCACTGGATCAGGATGTGAGTACTGTGCGATTGGAAGAGATGAAAAACCGCCTGGCGGGGCTGGTGATCTTTCGGGAGCTGCTGAAAGATCCTGTGGCCGCTGCTTTCCGGGAGATGCTGGAGGCCCGCTGCCGGGCGGATGGGGAGGCATTCACCGCCAGCTGTGCCGCCTTTGAGGCCGCGCTGTTTGAATCCGGTGACAACTGGTCCGCCTATCTGCACGACATCGTGCTGGAGAGCGAGAACGTCTGCGTCCGGCATCAGGCCGCGGGCGGCGTCAGCCCAGTCCTGGAGACGACGCTGCACCGGGAGCTGGCCTTTTTTGACGAGCTGGCCCAGGTGCGGCTGGAGACACTGACGGACGGGCTGCCCGGCGCTCCCGCGTTTCTGGAGAGCTGGGCCGTAGCCCCCAGCGCCATTTCCACCGACTATGTCCAGCGGATGCGGGAGGTGAGCTCCAAGGGTTACGGCATCTTTGCTCGCTACCATGTGTTTACCGTGGAAGACGGCCAGCTGGTGCCGGTGAAGTATCCGGACCCCCAGCGGCTGGAGGAGCTGCCCGGCTACGAGAAAGAGCGGGAGAAGGTCATTGCCAACACCCGTGCATTGCTGGCAGGCAAGCCCGCCAACAACGTGCTGCTGTACGGCGACGCGGGCACCGGCAAATCCAGCGCCATCAAGGCCATTGCCAACGCCTTTGCGGACGAGGGGCTGCGGCTGGTGGAGGTGAAGAAAAACCAGCTCTACCAGATCCCGGACCTGATGGATGCGCTGGCGTCCAATCCGCTGAAATTTATTCTGTTCATCGATGACCTGAGCTTTACCGCCAATGACGACAACTTTGCCGCCCTGAAGGCGATTCTGGAGGGCAGTGTGGGCGGACGGGCGCATAACATCGCGGTATACGCCACCAGCAACCGCCGCCATCTCATCAAGGAAACACTGACGGACCGCACCGGCGATGACATCCATGAGAGCGACACCCGTCAGGAGCTGATGAGCCTCTCCGCCCGCTTCGGCCTGACCATTACGTTCGGAAGCCCCGACCGGGATCGGTATCTCCATATCGTGGAGCAGCTGGCCCGGCAGTACGGCGTGGAAATGGATGCGCGGGAGCTGGCGGTCCGCAGCGAGGCATTTGCCATCCGCGCCGGCGGGCGCAGCGCCCGGGTGGCAAAACAGTTCATTGAACTGTGCAAGGCCGGCGTTCCCTGCTGAACCAATACTAGATAAAGAGGGAGGCGTTCCCCATGTCTGTTGCAGTCTGCCTGGAACTGGTGGTCTCCGCCTGTGCCACGACCTTTTCGCCGGGACCCAACAATATCCTGCTGCTGAGCAGCACCAGCACCCACGGCTTCCGGAAGTGCCTGCCGCTGCTCTGCGGCATCTGGACCGGCCTGCTCACCATCATGCTGGTCTGCGGCTTCGGCTGCGCCGTGCTGGGAGAGCTGGTGCCTCAGATCGTCCCCGTGGCAAAGTACGTGGGCGCGGCGTACATCCTGTATCTGGCCTACCGCACGCTGCTGCGGAAGGCGGGCGGCGCCGAGGGCGGCGAGTCCAGGCCGCTGACCTATGTCAATGGGTTCCTGCTTCAGTTCCTGAATGTGAAGATCCTGATGCTGGGCATCTCTTTCTACTCCAGCTTCATCATGCCCCATGGCTTCCGCGTGACCTCGGTGCTGGCTTTTGCGGTCATCATGGCGGCCTGCGCCGGAACGGGAAATGTGATCTGGGCCACGCTGGGCGCCATGCTGTTCCCCATCTACCAGCGGTACAACAGGGCCATCCATGTGATCATGGCGCTGCTGCTGGTATGGTGCGCGTGGAAGATCGTCTCCATTTGACGGGACCTCAGGCTGTCGATAAACCAGAAAGGTCAGGAAAACGGGAAGGAGGGGTGTGCGCGGCTGGCCCGCAGGCCGTTTCGGAGCGCAACCGGGCGCGGCCCGGCTCTTAGCGCGGAGATGAACCCAGGAAGGGTGCCCTGCGCCATTCAAATCAACAGATTTCAGAACTTTTTAAAAGTTCTGAAATCTTAAGCAGCTTGTCGAAAAGACTTTTTCGACAAGCTGAGGTCCGCCTGATTTTTGATCAGGCGGACCTTTTTCAGTGCCGGACAGAAATCATGCCTCTTTGCCGACGGTGACGTCCATTTTGTCCTCGTAGTATTTCACCATGGCGATCTGGTCCTCGTCGATATGCCCGTTGTCGGCCATCCAATCCATCACATGCAGGACCACGTCCGTCATGGGCAGATCAATGCCCAGTTTGTGGGCGTAGTGCTTGGCGTTGAGAATGTCCTTGCGGTGGACGGCGATGCGGGCGCCAGGCTCATAGTCCCGGAGGATGAGCTTGGGGACCTTGTTGTCATACAGGGGGCCGCCGGCAAAGCCGCCCCGGGTGGCGTCGAAGGTGGTCTGCAGGTCAATGCCCGCCTTGGCGGCAAAGGCGTATCCCTCAGCGATAGCCACCAGAGTGGCGCCGCCAATCATGTTGTTCACCAGCTTGGTGACACTGCCGCTGGCAGGCCCGCCGGTGTACACCGGATCGCCCATGCAGGACAGCAGAGGCTTCACTGCCTCAAAGGCCTCCCGGCGGCCGCCGGTCATGATGGCCAGCGTTCCGGCGATGGCCATGGGATTGCCGCCGCTGATGGGGGAGTCCAGCAGGGACATGCCGGCGGCCTCTGCCTTTTCGTAGAGATCCAAAATGATGTCAGGGGCGGTGGAGGAGAGGTCGACGATGATATTGCCGGGTTTGCCGTACCGGATAGCCTGCTCCACGGAATCGATGATGATGGGGTGCGTGGGCAGGATCTGCATGATGACGTCGCAGGTCTTATAGATCTCCACAGCGTCCTTCGCGGCGATGCCGCCCGCGGCCCGGAAGGACTCCACCTGCGCCGGGACCACATCAAACCCCATTACGGGGCAGCCGGATCTTTTCACCAGATTTTTAGCCATGGGCAGCCCCATGACGCCCAGGCCGAGAAAACCGATTTTCATATCAGACAAGCTCCTTTATCGACCGGAATTTTGGGGGACAGCAGCCGATCCGCAAGAACGCGGTCACTCGCTGCTGATCTCAGGATAGCAGATTTTGCTTCCGCGGGGAAATATCGGTTTTTTATCCGCCGATAACCTGGGATTATGGGTATGTGCGGAAAAAGGCGCTGTCCTGCGATAAGCGGCATATTGACTTTTCATAAAAAGATTTTATGATAAAGACAATAAAATGTCTCAAGGGGGGATCTGTTTGCTGGATATCAAACGCCTGCGGTATCTCGAGGCCGTGTACCGCTGCCGCAATTTCACAAGGGCCAGCGAGGAGCTGTTTGTCTCGCAGCCGGCCATTTCCGCGGCGGTCAGCGCCATGGAGCGGGAATTGGATGTGAAGCTGATCGTCCGAACGCCCAAGGAGGTCACGTTCACCCTGGAGGGGGAGCAGTTCATGCGGCATGTGTTCCGCATTTTAAAGGAGTGCCAGGCGGCAGAGGAGCTGGCGGCGGACTTTTCCAAGACCCGGAGCGGAACGCTGCGCCTGGGAGTCTCCCCGACGTTGAGCGGACAGTTTTTGCCCATGCTGTATGAGGATTTCCTGCCCGGCTGGCCCGGGGCTGTGGTGCATCTGGACGAGGGGTCCATGCGGGACCATATCGAAAAGATCCAGAATGACGTACTGGATCTCTCCTACAACGCGCTGCCGGAGCCGGGCAGCCTGCCGGGGCTCTCACTGGTCCCTGTGACCTCAACGGAGGTGTGCGTGCTGATGCGGCCCCAGCACCCGCTGGCGGCGGAGGAGCGGATCCCGATCTCTGCCTTGGAGGGGCGGGATATCGTGACACTGAACGAGAAGTCCCAGATCCGGGCGAAGGTCACGGCGGAGCTGGAACGCCATGGCATCGTGCCCCATGTGGTCTCCTGCCACGAGCAGATCATATGCATGGTCAACATGATCCGCCTGGGGGATTACATCGGCTTCATCAACGCGGACAGATCGTACCATGCCCTGGGCTGTGAAGAACTGATCGTCCGCCCCTTTGCGGAACCCATCCGCTTTGACGTGGGATTTCTCCTGAAACAGGGAAAGCAGATCCCCAGGATCTCCCGGGAGCTGATCGCATTTACCCAAAAAACCATGGAGCCATAAGCATGGGATGGAACGGGGCAATATCGGAAAAGAGTAAGGCGCGGCCCCCCCTGCGGGCCGCGCTCCTCTCTGGATACCTCAGACGCCTCTGCCTGCAACGCCCGCATTTTCCGGCCGCGCAGAAAGACGAATTTGCTTTTCCCCTTCGGCTGTCCATGAGCCGCTGTTACCGCACGGCGCGGAACCGGGGCAGCCAGGCCCGCAGGACGGAGGAGATCAGCATGGCGCCCACGGACAGCGCGGCGGCAAAGCCCAGGGTGTGGAGCAGGGTGGACAGGAACAGGGAGGTCTCACCCGTGATGCAGTACTGCATGGCCTTGTAGATGCCGGAGCCGGGCACCAGCGGGAGCAGGGCCACCTGCAGATACCCGGTGACCGGACAGTGCCGGACCCGGGCCATCAGCTCCGAATAGGCGCTGATGGACATGGCCGCCAGGAAGGCGGAAAAGATGTCGGATCGGAGGACTTCCATGGACAGCAGGTAGACCAGCCAGCCCAGGGCCGCCCCCAGCCCGCAGATCAGGATGCCGAGGCCCTGGATGTTGAATTCGATGCCAAAGCCCACGCAGGCGAAAAACGCCCACAGGCAGGGGAGCAGATACGCGCCCGTCACCGCCTGGGCGGCTGGAGCGGCGCCCCACAGCCCCTGCCCGATCAACAGCGGCAGGGCGGTGCCCAGGGCGATGGCGGTTGCTACCAGCAGGGTCTCGGCGGTGCGGGTCAGACCGGAGATCAGGTCACCCGCCATGATCTCCCGCATGGCGTTGGTCAGCGCCATGCCGGGCACCAGGACCATCAGCGTGGCGATGGTGATGACATCCGGGCTCCGCCCCCAGCCGATGTGGACCAGGACCAGCGCCAGCAGGGAGGCCACGGCGGAGCAGACCACCGTGCGGAAGAAGATGTTGGAGCCGATGAAGGCACGGCCGAACAGGACGCAGACGCCCACCGCCAGACCGGCGACGGCGGCGCAGAGGCAGTCCTGGATGCCGCCGCTGAAAAAGAGGGCAAAAAAGGCGGGAGCCATCATATAGCCCAGCAGGGTCATGCGGGGAGAAAAGGCCCGGCAGTTCTCCGTCAGGCCGTCCACCAGCCGCTGGGCCTCCTCCACCGGCGGCGTCTCCCGGCACAGGCGGCGGCACAGGCCGTTGCACCGCTCCAGCAGTTCGATATCCGTGCCGTGGGCAGGGATGCGGTACATCTGCGTGATGGGCGTCCCATCCGGGGTGTTGATGCTGACGATCAGACAGCTGGGGATGGAAAAGACCTGGGGCTCCAGGCCGTAGGCGGTCAGCAGGCGGTTCACGGATTCCTCCACCCGGTAGATCTCCGCTCCGCTGGCCATCAGCTGGCGGCCCAGCTGGGCGGACATATTCAGCAGCTTATAGTAATCCATGGCGGCCTCCTTGTCGATATAGTCGGCACACTTGAAAATCGGTCAATACCGATTTTCTGACAGCGGCAGAGCCGCTGTCGGGCGCCGCCCGTGCGCTGACTATGAAGTCTGACGCAAGGCCGCTTTGCGGCCTTGTGGGGTGAGATGGCTCCCCCGCAAGTTGAAAAGATTTTACTTCTTTTCAACTGCGTCAACTATAACACCCTCAAGATACCATGTTTTCGCAAAATTGCAAGGGGAAAGACAGGGGCAGGGCGATTTGCGGAGACGTTAACGTGCCCGTGGCCCTTTGTGTTTCTGCAAAACAAGGAGGGAGCGCTGTTGAAAACGCGCTCCCTCCGAAAACGATCATGCCATTTCCAAGACCTGCACCTCATAGATGCAGTCCTTGAAACTTGTGAAGTTGTCCTCATATTCGTTGGCCAGGGCCAGACACGGTGCCGCCGCGTCCCGGAAATACTGGCGGACAAAGGTGCTGTCAAAGGGCTCCGACAGGATGCGGGACTGGGTGCAGAAATAGGTGCCCGCCGGAATGCGCATCAGATTGGGGCACCGGATCTCAGGCAGTTCCCGCAGATATACAAAGTAATGGGTGGGAACGATCTTTCCGGCCAGCAGGGAGGGGAAGTCCAGCAGATACCCGTTCTGGCGCAGAAAACGCGTGTGGGAGAAAGCCTCGCTGTGCTGCAGCTTCGTGAGACGTTTCCCGGCGGTCCCATAGATATCCTCGCCGGGGGCCAGGGGCTCCGCCAGCAGATATCGTTCCGGCTCCTTTACCTTATAAGGCAGATTGTTATAGTTGTAGTAATCGATGTGGTCGTAGTACTCCACATACCAATCCAGCTCTTTCAAAAGCTCCTGCAGATGATCCAATTCTTTTTGGATCGATTGCCGCCGCCGGATCAAAAACTGCTTGAACTGCCCAATATCATTGGAGGCCAGAGCCTCCCGGATATCCTCCAGACGGAAGCCGAAGCGCTGTAAGTACTTGACACGGGAGATGTAGTGGATCTGATCGTAGCTGTAATAACGGTAGCCGGTTTTCTGGTCGGTGTAGTGGGGGACCACAATGCCGCTTTTGTCGTAGAAGCGGATCGTTTGGGGAGACATATTCAAGAGTGCGGCGACTTCACCGATGGTATAACGTTCCTTCATAGAGACACCTCCCTGCATACCAGTATTACAAAAAAGATCGAAAAAGTCTACACTTAACTACAAGGTTTGACTCAAAAAATCACAAAAAATAGCTGGATGTCACAAAATAGATCCAAAAAATTTTATCAAATTTTACAAGGGATTCCCGTTGACCTTATAGCGGGGAAAAGCAATACACTGATGCCAAAGGGGTTCGCAGCTGGTATTTTTTCAAAAATACGGGCCTGAGAACTCCGATAGGCACCCTGCGCGAGAGAAAAGAGAAAAAGAAGAGAGGTATTACAAATGACGTTTATTGATTTCCTGTACAAGCTGGACGGCTGGGTCTGGGGAACGCCGCTGCTGGTCCTGATCATGGCCGTGGGCATCTACTACATGGTCAAGGGCAAGTTCTTCCCCTTTGTGCACTTCGGCCACGCGGTCAAAAACACGGTCCTTGCCAAGAGCACGGAGTCCGGCAAGAGCGGTGAGGGCAAAATCTCTCCTTACCGGGCGTTCTGCCTGGCCCTGGGCGGCGCTGTCGGCATGGGAAACATCTCCGGCGTGGCAACCTCTATCGCTGTCGGCGGGCCCGGTTCGATTTTTTGGATGTGGGTCTGGGCGTTCTTCGGCATGATGATCAAGACCGCTGAGACCTCTCTGGGCCTGTACTACCGCCACAAGGAGGCTGACGGCAAATACAGCGGCAGCGCCATGCACTACATGGAGCGGGGCATCAAGGGCGAGATGGGCTGGAAGTTCGGAAAGCCCCTGGCGGTCCTGTTTGCCATCTCTCTGTTCCTGATGGTGCTGCAGGGCAGCGGCGCCTACACGGTGGGCGAGACGCTGAACGCCTCCTTTGGCCTGAACCTCATGGCCGTTGTGGTGGTTTACGTGCTCTTTATCGTGTATCTGCTGATCCGCGGTGAAAACACCATCGGTAAAGTCGCGGAAAAGCTGGTCCCCATTATGTGCGGCGTGTATCTGCTTGCGACGATCGTGATCCTCCTGCTGAATGTCACCCATCTCCCCGCCATGTTTGCGGAGATCTTCAAGGGCGCGTTTACCGGTACTGCTGCCGCCGGCGGCTTTGCGGGCTCCGTGGTCTCCCTGACCATCCGCCAGGGCGTTGCCCGGTCCGTCTATTCCAATGAGGCCGGCAACGGCACCTCTCCGCTGATCCACGGCTCCGCCGACACCGTCCACCCGGTCCGTCAGGGCCTCTGGGGCGCCGTGGAGGTGTTCTGCGACACCCTGATCGTCTGCACCTGCTCCGGTCTCGCCATCCTGGCCACCGGCACCTGGACCTCCGGCGTCAGCGGCGCGCCCCTGGGCGTGCTGGCATTCACCACCGCCTTTGGAGAGATGGGCAGATACTTCCTCGGCATCATGACGATCCTCTTCGCGTTCACCACCTCCACGACTTGGTACATCTTCTATCAGAACATTTTGAGATACCTCTTTGAGAAGTGGCCCAATGTGCAAAAGGCCGCGCACAAGATCTTTGCGGTCGCTTTCCCGCTGATCATGGTGGGCAACGCCGCGCTGGTGTACTATTCCAATTCCGACGCCACGCTGTTCTGGACCATCGTCAGCATTGTCACGGCGTTCCCTCTGTTCTTCAATGTCCTGGCCCTGGTGGTCCTGAGAAAGAAGTTCTGGGCGCTGCTCAAGGACTATAAGGCCCGCTATATGGGAATCGGCGAGGTCGATCCCAGCTTCCATGTGTTCGCGGAGGACGATCCGGAAGTAATGGCCAAGATCAACAAGAACCTCGGCGAATCCTGACCACTTGGGTTTCACTATCATAAGCTGTTCAATAAGGAGAATCACATCATGCCTGAATATTCCGTTACCACTGAGGCCCTGTATCAGGGTAATCATATCCGGGGAATGGAAATGCACCCGGAGACCATTCCCTGCTTCCTGACCACCGCCTTCACCATGAAGGGGTTCAAGGAGGTCCAGGAGACCTATGACACCAAGGGCTATACCTACATCCGCACCCGCAACCCCAACCGCACCGCCCTGGGCGAGGTCATCTCCTGCCTGGAGGGCGGGGAGGAGTCCCTGATCTTCTCCTCCGGCATGGGCGCTATCACCACGACGCTGATGGCGGTCCTGGAGCCCGGCGACCATGTGATCTGCAACGCCAACATCTACGGGGAGACCTTCTGCGTCATGACACAGATCCTGAAGAAGTGCAATGTGGATGTGACCTTTGTGGACTACCAGAACACCGAGGACATCGCCAAGGCTGTGCAGCCCAACACCAAGCTGATCTACTCCGAGGTGTTCTCCAACCCCACGCTGACGCTGGTGGACTTGCGGGCGGTGTCGGAGCTTGCCCACAAAAACGGCGCGCTGCTGATGGTGGACAATACCTTCACCAGCCCCATTGCCATCCGGCCCATTGACTTTGGCGCCGATATCGTCATCAACAGCCTGACCAAGTTCCTCAACGGCCACAGCGATGCCGTGGGAGGCTCCGTCACCACCACCCATGAACTGTGCGGAAAGATCCAGCCGGTATCCATGCTGCTGGGCACCCCCGGCGATCCCTTCAGCTCCTGGCTGATCCACCGGGGCATCAACACCGCTTCCGTGCGGCTCCCCCAACAGATGCACACCGCGGAGCGGCTGGCCCAGGTGCTGTCCCGGAACAAGCACGTCTCCAAGGTCAACCACCCCAGCCTGCCCACCTACCCCCAGAAGAAGCTGGCGGACAGCATGTTCGGCAAAAACGGTTACTGCGCCATGCTGAGCTTCATCGTGCCGGAGGACCTGGAGAAGATCGACCAGTTCATGCTGGCTCTGAAGTTCCCCCGGTACGCCCCCACCCTGGGCGGCCTGCACACCACTCTCAGCCATCCCGTCACATCCTCCCACATGGGCGTGCCTGACGAGACCCGGCGGAAGATGGGCATCACCCCCGGCATGATCCGTGTCTCCGTGGGCATCGAGGATGCCGACGACCTGGCGGCGGACTTTGAGAACGCGCTGAAGGTTTTCGACTGATCAAAACAGGAAGCCGCACTCACATCCGTACGGCCCGCGGGGCAGTCGGTATGCGGATCGCTCTATGTGTTCGGGATATAGCAAGGCGGGCGGCGTGCTGCGTATCCGTGATATGAAAAGAGTTCAGAATCCCCCTGCGATTTTTGAAAAGTCGCAGGGGGATTTTTTGCGTCCCCACGCATGAAAATAAAAAAAGCAGAAATCCTATTCCAGAACAAGCGCAACACATTTTGACTCTGAAAAGGAGTGAACCGATTTGGAGACGGGACTTCATAATACTTCCGAGATCGGGCGGCTGAAAAAGGTGCTGCTGCACCGGCCCGGCGCGGAACTGGAAAATCTCATGCCGGAATATCTGGAGCGGCTGCTGTTTGACGATATCCCCTATCTGCGGGAGGCACAGCGGGAGCATGACGCCTTTGCTGACTGCCTGCGCAGCCAGGGGGTAGAGGTGGTCTACCTGACGGACCTGGTGGTCCATTCACTGACTTCTGACGAAGTGCGAAGGGACTTTATTCGGCAGTTTTTGGACGAGTCCGGCGTCCAGGATGACCGGACCCGCGGCATTCTGGAGGATTTCCTTGGAGAGATGCCGGACAAGGAGATGGTGTCCACCATGATGGCGGGCATCCGGAAAGGGCAGCTGCGGGCGGAGAGCGGAAGACTGGGCGACTATCTCTCCGCGGCGGAGGATGATTACCCCTTTGCTGTGGACCCCATGCCCAACCTGTATTTCACCCGGGACCCCTTTGCCATCATCGGCACCGGCGTGTCCATCCACAGGATGCACACCGCCACCCGGAACCGGGAGACACTGTTCGGCAAGTTCATCTTTGAGCATAACCCGGAGTATATGCACGCGCCCCGCTGGTATGACCGGGGGGAGACCTCCTCCCTGGAGGGCGGCGACATCCTGGTGCTGTCGTCCCAGGTGCTGGCGGTGGGCATCTCCCAGCGGACGCGGGAGAACTCCATCGACACCCTGGCGGAGACAGTCCTTTCTCAGAGCAAGACCTTTAAAAAGGTCCTGGCCTTCAACATCCCCAAGACACGGTCCTTTATGCACCTGGACACCGTATTCACCATGGTGGACCGGGACAAGTTCACTGTCCATCCCAACATCCTCTCCAGCATCACCGTGTTCGTCATGGAGCTGGACGAGAACCGCAAAATGAAGATCCGCCAGGAGGACGGACGGCTGGAGGATATCCTCAAGGAGCATCTGGACCTGGACAAGGTGACCTTGATCCCCTGCGGCCAGGGCAGCGAGATCGACGCCGCCCGGGAGCAGTGGAGCGACGGCAGCAACACTCTGGCCATTGCCCCCGGCGAGGTGGTGGTGTACTCCCGAAACTATGTCACCAACCGCTCTCTGGAGGAGGCGGGCATCCGCATCCACACCATTCCCAGCGCGGAGCTGTCCCGGGGACGGGGCGGCCCGAGATGTATGTCCATGCCTCTGTGGAGAGAGGATCTGTGAAAAAGCAGGGATCAGAAATGAAAAAATCAAAAATTTTCTTTCCGATCTCCCGATTCCTGACGCCGAATTCCCAATTTCTAATTGTATAAAAAGGAGAACTGAACGATGGCAGTGAATTTGAAAGGCCGGAGCTTTTTGACTCTGGAGGACTTTACCCCCGCTGAGATCCGCTATCTGCTGGATCTGGGCCACGCCCTGAAAGCAAAGCGCAGAGCGGGCATCTGCGATCCCGTGATGAAAGGCAAGCACATCGTGCTGCTGTTTGAAAAGACCTCCACCCGCACCCGCTGCTCCTTTGAGGTGGCGGCCACCCAGGAGGGCGCCCATGTCACCTACCTGGACGCCGGCAGCTCCCAGATGGGCAAAAAGGAGTCCCTGGAGGACTCCGCAAGGGTACTGGGCCGCTTCTTCGACGGCATCGAGTACCGGGGCTATGACCAAAAGAATGTGGAGGAGCTGGCGAAGTACTCCGGCGTCCCGGTTTGGAACGGCCTGACCGACGCGGACCACCCCACCCAGATCCTGGCGGACATGATGACCATCGAGGAGCACTGCCACAAGCCCCTGAACAAGGTCAAGGTGGTGTTCCCCGGCGATGTGCGGAACAATATGTGCTACGCCTGGATGATCGGCGCGGCGAAGATGGGCATGCACTTTGTGGCCATGGGGCCCCAGGAACTGGCCAAGGAGATGGACCAGGACCTGATCAAGCGGGTGTTCGCCACCGCCCGGGAAAACGGCGGACTCATTGAGATCACCGATAACCGCAACGACCTCAAGGACGCCGACGTCATCTACGGCGACATCTGGGCCTCCATGGGCGAGGAGGAGCTGATCCCCAAGCGGGCGGAGCTGCTGTCGCCTTTCCGGGTGACGGAGGAGACCTTGAAAGCCACCGGCAATCCCAATGTACTGTATATGCACTGCCTGCCCTCCTTCCACGACTTTGAGACCAAGCTGGCCAAGGAGTGGAAGGATAAGGGCGTGGATATCCGGGAGGTCACCGACGAGGTGTTCCGCAGCCGGAACAGCGTCGTGTTCGACGAGGCGGAGAACCGGATGCACTCCATCAAGGCCGTGATGGTGGCGACTATCGGAAAATAAGGAGGGGACACCCCTTTGAAAACATCCAAATTCCGTATGCCCACCGCCTACACCATTTTGTTTCTGCTGATCATTCTGGTGGCGATCGCCACATGGCTGATTCCGGCGGGCGCTTATGAGTATGTGGACGGTGTGCCGGTGGCAGGGACCTACCACACGGTGGAGCCCAATCCACAGGGCGTGGGCGATGTGCTGAAGGCCGCGTTCTCCGGCTTTTACGACGCTGTGGACGTCTGCGTCTTTATCCTGATGGTGGGCGGCTTCCTGGGCGTGGTGATGAAAACCGGCGCTGTGGACGCGGGCGTCAGCAGCACCATCCGCCTGCTGGACAACAAGGAGAAGTGGCTCATCCCCATTCTGATGCTGCTCTTCGGCCTGGGCGGCACCACCTACGGCATGTGGGAGGAGACCATGGCCTTCTATCCGCTGCTGATCCCGGTGTTCCTGGCCGCGGGATACGATGCGGTGGTGGGCATCTCCGTGATCCTGCTGGGGGCCGGCGCGGGCATCATCAGCTCCACGGTGAATCCCTTTGCAACGGGTATCGCGGCGGGCTTTGCCGGGGTGTCCCTGGGAGAGGGCATTTTGCTCCGTGTCCTCCAGTGGATCGTGTTTGAGGGCGCGGCCATCTGGTTCGTCATGGCCTACGCCGCCAAGGTGAAGAAAAATCCCTCCAAGTCCGTGGTGGGTGTTGGCGCGGGCAAGATCAAGGTGGCCATGGATGAGACCGTGCCCTTCACTGTCCGGCGCAAGGTCATTATGGTCCTGTTCACCCTGACATTTCTGGTGATGATCTACGGCGTCATCCCCTTTGACGAAATGGGACTGCCCCTGCCGGTTTTGGGTTGGTGGTTCCCGGAGCTGTCCGCTCTGTTTCTGGTGGCGGGCATCATCATCGGCTTCATCGACGGCCAGCGGGAGGATGAGATCGCCGAGACCTTTGTGGCGGGCTGCGCGGACCTGCTGGGTGTGGCGTTCATCATCGGCATCAGCCGGGGCATCACGGTGCTGATGAACGATGGCGGCATCACCGACACGGTCCTGCACTGGGGCGAGAACGCCCTGGCGGGGGCGGGACCCATCAGCTTCGTCCTGCTGGTGTATCTGATCTATCTGCCCCTGACCATCCTGATCCCCTCCTCCTCGGGCCTTGCCACCCTGTCGGTGCCCATCATGGCACCCCTGGGCAAGTTCGCCGGAGTGGGGGGAGACCTGGTGGTGACGGCGTTCCAGTCCGCCTCCGGCCTGGTGAACATCATCACCCCCACGGCGGCAGTGGTGATGGGCGCCCTGGCCCTGGGCCATGTGCCCTACGACCGCTGGGTCAAGTATGTGTGGAAGCTGATCCTATATTTCCTGCTGCTGACCATGGTGTTTTTGATCGTGGGCGTCTGGCTGGGGTAGGAGACAGATATCCACGCCGGCCAACGAAGCACTGCCGGCAAAAGAGACTGCCTGCGGATGCCATACCGGACGCGGAAAAGGACGGGCGGGAAGCGGCCGCTTTTTGCCCATCCTTCTTTGCAGCAAGATCGCCGTCAAGGACTCGAAGCGCAAAGCGCGTCCTTGACGGCGGTCTCTGTTTTTCGCGGCGGGCGGCGCTATACAGTGGATACGAGGAAAAAGCGAATATTCATCTTGATATTCATACTGCACTGGTAAAAATAGACAAGAAAGCCAAAAATAATACTGATATTCGAGGGGGATTTCTGGCAGGACAGAGAAAGCGGCCAAATAAATATACATTTTTTTTGAAAAAGTATTGACATTGAGGGTGCGGCGTGATAAGGTATCCACAGTCAAAGGGAGGAAAACATTCCCTCCTGGCGGCATTTGGAATTGACTCTCCCTCAAAAGGGGAGGAAACTTATTGGAAAAGGAAGATCGTATTATGAAAAAGCTGTTTGCACTGTTGCTGACACTGGCAATGGTCCTGTCTCTGGCCGCCTGCGGCGGCAAGGAAGAACCCGCCCCCGACACCCAGGAGCCCAGCGGCACCGAGGAACCCACCGAGACCGCCATCACCACCGTCGTTGACGGTGTGCTGACTGTGGCTACCAGCCCCGACTTTGCCCCCTATGAGTTCTATGCCGTGGACGAGAGCGGCAATGCCAACCTGGCGGGCTTCGATATGGCCCTGGCTCAGTACATCGCCGACTACCTGGGTCTGGAGCTGGACGTCATCCCCATGGACTTTGACGGTGTGCTGAGCGAAGTCACCGCCGGCAACGTGGACCTGGGCATGGCCGGTCTGTCTCCCGATCCTGACCGTATGGAGGCCATGGACTTCTCCGACATCTACTATATGGGCGGCCAGTCCCTGGTGGTCACCCAGGACAACAAGGACAAGTGGTCCGCGCTGGAGGATCTGAACGATCCCTCTCTGAGCATCGGCGCGCAGCTGGGCTCTATCCAGTATGACCTGGCGGTGGAAAACACCCCCGACGCCAACATCGTTCAGCTGGCCAAAGTGACCGATGTGGTCTCCGAACTGCTGGGCGGCAAGCTGGACGCCGGCTTCATCGAGACCGTTGTGGCCGAGAGCTATGCCAAGAACTATCCCGACCTGTATATTGCCTTTGACGTCCCCTATGAGGTGGAGGGTTCTTCCATCGGCGTTGTGAAGAACAACGAGGCGCTGCTGGCCGGCGTCAATGAGGCCATCGCCGCCGCTCTGGCTGACGGCTCCATGGACAATTTCGTGGCCGAGGCCAATGAGCTGGCTTCCGGCGACATCATTGAGGGCCTGGTCGACTGATCCCTCTGCACATTCTGGCATGTATTCCGCAATTCCTCCCCGTAAGCGCACGGGGAGGAATTGCGCGTTCAAGAAAGAGACCCCGAAAGGAGTTGCGCGATGAAAATTTCTGCGGCAGGCTTTGAAAAGGTATGGCAGTACTCTCAGATGTTTAAGGAGGGTATGCTCTGTACCGTCTATCTCTCTCTGTTTACGGTCATCCTCGGCTTTTTGCTGGCCCTGGTGCTGGCCACCATGCGAATGACCAACTTCCGTCCCTTCCGGGCCCTGGGATTGGACAAGGACGGACATCTCCGGGACGGCGGCTTTCTGCTGGCCCTGAGCAAGTTCAATCCCATCGCGTTTATTGCCACCGTCTATGTGGAGGTCGTCCGCGCCACGCCTATGCTGGTGCAGCTCTTCATCGTGTACCAGGTGGTCTTCAATAAGAATGTCATCCGGCTCCCCTCGGTGACGGTTCTGGGTTTTCTCCGGCTGGACCGGTTTCTGCCCGGCGTCATCGCCCTGGCCCTGAACTCCGGCGCCTACCTGTCCGAGATCATCCGGGCGGGCATCCAGTCCATTGACGGCGGCCAGACCGAGGCGGCCCGCTCTCTGGGCCTGACACAGGGACAGAATATGATCCATATCGTGCTGCCCCAGGCCATCAAGAACATTCTGCCGGCCATCGGCAACGAATTTGTCACCATCATCAAGGAATCCGCCATCACCTACACCATCGGCGTTCAGGACCTGATGGCCGCGGTGAAGGCGGCCCAGGCGGGGACCTTCCTGGTGCTGGAACCGCTGCTGGTGGTGGCGGCCATGTACTTCTGCCTGACGTTCCCCACCTCCAAGGTCATTGCTTACTTTGAAAGGAGAATGAGCCGTGGCGACAAGAGATAGTCTGATCCAGGTCACCGACTTGAAGAAACACTACAACAAAGGCGCCATCAAGGCTCTGGACGGCGTCACTGTGGATATCAACCGGGGCGACGTGATGGTGGTCATCGGCCCCTCCGGCTCCGGCAAGTCCACCTTCCTCCGCAGCCTGAATCTGCTGGAGGAACCCACCGGCGGCTCCATCGTGTTCGACGGCGTGGATATCACCAAGAAAAAGACGCGGAACGCCGAGGGAAAGATGGTCAAGCTGGACATCGACCAGCACCGCCAGAAGATGGGCATGGTGTTCCAGCACTTCAACCTGTTTCCCCACATGACCATTCTGGACAACATGACACTGGCCCCCATCAAGGTCAAGCATATGGACCGGGCCGCCGCCGAGGAAAAGGCTCTGGCCCTGCTGGACCGGGTGGGTCTGAAAGACCGTGCCGGGGCGTATCCCATCCAGCTCTCCGGCGGCCAGAAGCAGCGGGTGGCCATCGTCCGGGCCCTTGCCATGGAGCCGGAGGTCATGCTGTTTGATGAGCCCACCTCCGCTCTGGACCCCGAGATGGTGGGCGAGGTATTGGAGGTCATGAAGCAGCTGGCTCATGATGGCATGACCATGGTGGTGGTCACCCATGAGATGGGCTTTGCCCGGGAGGTGGGCAGCCGTGTGCTGTTCATGGCGGACGGCAAGCTGCTGGAGGAGGGTGCGCCGGCGGACATCTTCGGCAATCCCCAGCACCCCAGACTGCAGGACTTTCTGAGCAAGGTACTTTGATCTCGAGGGGGGAGCGGGCTATCACCGTTGCGGCATTACGATTCCCGGCCCTTATCAGGGCCGCCAATCGTGCCGCTGCCTCAAAAGCGGTTCGCTTCATCCGCCGCTGGCGGCGCTTCACCGCTTTCCCCTCGACCTCCCCCTCGCACCAGTGACATCGGTCACTGGTGGACGCCGCCCAAGGAGGCTGAGTCAATGTATTTTTGCCAGGTACAGAAGGTGAATTGCCCCAAGGGGCAAGAGAAGCCCCTCTGGAGGGCGCCCTGACAAAAATGATTTCAAATTTTTATCGTGCAAAAATACTGACAAGGGCACGCACGAAAGTGCGTGCCCTTTTTCACAAACTGGACCAATATTATAGAGAGGTGTTGTCATCATGATAAAAGAAAAGCAGGCGGCTATCCGTGCCGTTGCGGAAAAAGCGGGCCTGGTGGCGGAAGTGGCGGACCACATCTGGGAATATGCCGAGTTGTCCCTCCAGGAGGAGAAGTCCGCCGCACTGTACTGCGAGGTGCTGGAGCGGGAGGGCTTTGCCGTGGAGAAGGGGATCTGCAACATTCCCACGGCGTTTTCCGCGTCCTATGGCAGCGGGCGGCCCATCATCGGCATCCTGGCGGAGTATGACGCCCTGTCCGGCCTGTCCCAGAAGGCGGGCAGCGTGGAGCGGGAGGAGCTGGTTCCCGGCGGCTGCGGCCATGGCTGCGGACACAATCTGCTGGGCGCCGGGGCTTTTGCCGCGGCGCTCGGAGTCAAAGCCTATCTGGAAATGACGAAGCAGCCCGGGACCGTGGTGCTCTACGGCTGCCCCGGCGAGGAGGGCGGTGCCGCCAAGGCGTTCATGGCCCGGGACGGCCTGTGGTACGGCCTGGACGCGGCTCTGACCTGGCACCCGGAGGACACCAACGAGGTGGTCACCGGCTCCACCAACTCCTGCATCCAGACCCAGTACAAATTCACCGGCGTGGCAGCCCATGCCGCCGGGGACCCGGACCGGGGCCGCAGCGCCCTGGACGCTGTGGAGCTGATGAACATCGGCGTCCAGTTCCTGCGGGAGCACATGTCCTCCAAGGCCCGCATCCATTACGCCATCACCGACGCCGGCGGCCGCAGCCCCAACGTGGTCCAGCCCCGGGCCAGCGTGCTGTATATGGTCCGGTCCAACCACGTGGCGGAGGCGGTGGAGCTGCAGAAGCGGGTGGACCAAATCGCGGAGGGCGCGGCGCTGATGACGGGGACCACCTTTGAAAAGCAGTTTATCGACGGCCTGGCGGACACGGTGACGAATCACACGCTGGAGACGCTGCTTCACCGGAACTTCACGGAGCTGGGCGTGCCCGGCTATACGGCGGAAGAGCACACCTTTGCCGACGCACTGGCAGAGACTTATCCCGGCAGCGATAGCATACCGGGCATCGGCGCCCAGTATGACGCCACTTACGGGGAACAGGCCAAAGCCCTGCGGGCCAAGGCCGGCCACGCCATGAACGACTTTCTGCTGCCGCTGTATCAGGGGGAGGCGTTCCAGCCCGGCTCCACCGATGTGGGCGACGTCAGCTGGCAGACGCCCACGGCCCAGATCCATGTGGCGGCGTGGCCCAACGGCTGTCCCGGCCACAGCTGGCAGAATGTCTCCTGCGGCCGGACGGACATCGGCCATAAGGCTGCCCTCCACGCCGGAAAGGTGCTGGCGGCGGCCGCCATCGACCTGCTGGCGGACCCGTCGCTGCTGACAGCGGCTCGGGCAGAGTTCCAAAAGCGGACGGAGACAGGCTATACCTGCCCCACTCCGGCGGATGCCGTGCCGGTGGTCCCGGACTGATACGATTCTTCCGCAGAAAATAGATATTTTCTGCGGAAGAAGGCGTCGCTAAGCGCGCCGCCCATTTGTGCCACAGGCACAAATGCCGTCGAACCTGTATTCACAACCGTTGAACGCCGCCTGAGGGGCCTTTTTCCCGCCATACGGCGTCGCTTTCCTTTGCCATACGTCAGTATGGCTGCGGAAAATCTCCTTGTCTGACGAGAAAGATCCTCGTCCATCCAGCATTCCCCGGTTATGAATACAGGTTCTAAGACTTCAACGCGCCTTCGGCGCTATAAAAAGCAAACTTCGTCTACTTTTTAATGAAGTCTAGTATGAAAGCAGATCCCCCGTGTGCCGGCACGGGGGATTTTTTATGGGCCGCGTGAATACATACAAATATTTATTTTGGAAAACAAAAATTTTGTTTGCTTTTACGGGGAAATGTGCTATGATAGAGAGGTATCCCAAAAACCTGTAAGGAGGCGTTTCCCATGAAGACCCCAGCGTCCAGCCGGGACCTGCTGTTCCAGTTCCATGGTGTCCCGCCCTTTGGCACATCCGTATCCCTGGCCCTTCAGCATCTGGTGGCCATGATCGTAGGCTGCGTGACGCCGCCGATCATCATCGCCGGAGCCATCGGCCTCTCCCAGGCGGACCGGGTATTGCTGATCCAGGCGTCTCTGGTGATGTCCGCCGTGTCCACGCTGCTGCAGCTCTTTCCCATTGGGAAGCGGTTTGGCTCCGGCCTGCCGGTGATCCTGGGTGTCAGCTTTGCCTATGTACCCAGCATGCAGGCCATCGCCGCCTCCGGCGGAGGTGTGTCCGCCATCGCGGGCGCCATGCTGGTGGGCGGCCTGGTGGCGATCGTCGTGGGTGTGTTTGTGAAGAAGATCCGCCTGCTGTTTCCGCCGGTCATCACCGGAACGGTGGTGTTCACCATCGGACTGTCCCTGTATCCCACCGCCATCAACTACATGGCGGGCGGCACCGCCAATACCTACGAGGCCGTTACGGCCAAGGGTCTGACGGAGGCGCTGGTGTACGGCTCCTGGCAGAACTGGCTGGTGGCGGCGCTGACGCTGACGGTGGTCATGATCCTGAACAACCACGGCAAGGGGCTGTGCAAGCTGGCGTCCATCCTGCTGGGCATGATCTTTGGCTATATCGTGGCATTGCGCTTCGGCATGGTGAGCTTTGCCGACGTGGGGACGGCGGCCTGGTTCTCCCTGCCCCGCCTTCTGCACTTCGGCGTGACCTTTGACTTGCCCAGCTGTGTGGCGGTGGGCCTGCTGTTCGCCATCAACTCCATTCAGGCCATTGGCGATTTTACCGCCACCACCGTGGGAGGCATGGACCGGGACCCCACGGACAGCGAATTGCAGGGGGGCATCATCGCCTACGGCGCCAGCAATATCCTGGCGGCGCTGTTCGGCGGACTGCCCACGGCGACCTATTCCCAGAACGTGGGCATCGTCAGCACCAATAAGGTGGTGAACCGGACGGTGTTTGCCCTCACCGGGGTTTTTTTGCTGCTGGCGGGCGTGTCGCCCAAGTTCGCGGCTCTGCTGACCACGATCCCTCAGTGTGTGCTGGGCGGCGCCACCATCACCGTGTTCTCCACCATTGCCATGACGGGCATGAAGCTCATTGCCTCCCAGGACCTGACGGCCCGGAATACCACCATCGTGGGACTGTCCGCCGCCCTGGGCGTGGGCATCTCCCAGGCCAGCGCCGCCCTGAGCCAGTTCCCGGACAGCGTGACCATGATCTTTGGAAAATCCCCCGTGGTCATCGCCACCCTGATGGCGGTGCTGCTGAACCTGATCCTGCCCAAAGAGAAGGCCTGAGGATGATAGAGCTTTGATAAACCGCCGCTGGGCATGATCAAACGATCATTGCACCTGGTAAGATAAAGGTAGGCATTCACAAAAATGAAGTGGCTCCAAAAAGTTAGACAAAAATAGAAGCAAAAATGAGTTAAGCAGCTGAAGGGCTTGCCGCCTGTGCAGAGCAGGCGGCAAGCCCTTCAGCTTTGCCTGAATGCGGCGGCTGGTAGAAGAAGTTCAGTGCAAGATCGCCTATTGCGGGTTCTGCGGGTTTGAACTGGATGACGCCATCCCGGATCACACTGCATTCAGCAAAACCAGGACGCAAAAATGGCAGCAAGGCAGGCCACCGCCGTTCCCGGCATGTGGGTATACTGGGAAGCACAATGGATAAATCTTAACAGCCATGAATAAATTGTTGACGCCTCCCTGCATATGACGTATGCTTATACAAGCTGGATGCTCAAACAGGCGTCAGATACATCCGTTCGAAAATATCATGTTTGCGTGATAGCATCTCCGGCGGAATGATTTAAAAATAAAGGAGAAGAACAGCTATGGCGAGCTTATGGGGCGGCAGATTTGAAAAGGATATGGATGAGATCGTAAAAAAATACAATGCCTCCATCTTTTTTGACCAGAGGATGTACAATGAGGACATCGACGGCAGTATTGCCCATGTGACGATGCTGGGCAGACAGGGCATCGTCACGGAGGAGGAAAAGGAGCAGATCATAGCGGGGCTGGAGGAGATCCGGGAGGACATCGCCGCCGGCAGGATCGTATTCACCGTGGAGGACGAGGACATCCACATGGGGATCGAAAGCCGCCTGACCGCCCGGATCGGCGACGTGGGCAAAAAACTGCACACCGCCCGCAGCCGCAACGACCAGTGCCAGGTGGACGGCCGCCTGTATCTGAAAAGGGAGATTCGGGAGATTTTGAACAGCCTCTGCTGCCTGGAGAGCGTCATCCTGGAGAAAGCGGAGAAATACGCGGACCAGATCACCGTGGGCTTCACCCACCTGCAGCACGCACAGCCCATCACCATCGGCTTTGTGTTCATGGCCTATTTCCAGATGTTTAAGCGGGACATCCAGCGGCTGACAGACACCCTGGAGCGGATGGATCACAACCCCCTGGGCTCCTGCGCCCTGGCGGGGACCACCATGCCCATCGACCGCCAGCTCACCAGCCAGCTGCTGGGCTTTGCCGCTCCCTGTGAAAACGCCATGGACGGTGTCAGCGACCGGGATTACAGTCTGGAATTCCTCAGCGACGCATCAATCTCTATGATGCACCTCTCCCGCTGGGCGGAGGAGTTCGCCTGGTGGAATTCCTCGGAATTCTCCTATATCGCCATTGACGACAGCTTCTGCACCGGCAGCAGCATCATGCCCCAGAAGAAAAACCCGGATATGGCGGAGCTGATCCGGGGCAAGGTGGGCCGGGTGTACGGCGACCTGATGCAGCTGCTGACAGTCATGAAGGGAACACCTCTGGCCTACAATAAGGACTTTCAGGAGGACAAGGAGAGCCTGTTTGACGCCGTCGATACCTGGAAGGCCACCATTGATATCTTTACCCGGATGCTGGATAAGACGGAATTCCGCATGGACCACATCGAAAAGCAGCTGAGCCGCGGCTTCCTGAACGCCACCGATATTGCCGAGCACTTCGCCAAGCAGGGCATTCCCTTCCGGGAGGCCCATGCCATCGTGGGCCGTATGGTCAAGGCATGTGAAAGCAAGAACTGCGATTTCCAGGACCTGACCGAGGAGGACCTGCAGAGCATCGACAGCCGTGTGACTAAGGCATCCCTGGGCGATATCAGCATCAGATCCTGTGTGAATGCCCGTATGTCCTTCGGCGGCACCGCCCCGGCGGAGGTGCGCCGCCAGATCGCCGTGGGCAAGGCGTGGCTGGACAGTCTGGAATTCCAATAAACCAAATAGCAAAAGCCGCCCGCAGCGTTTTCCGCTGCGGGCGGCTCTGCTTATGCAGATATCAGAACAGAGATCACAGGCCGTTGACCGCCGCTTCCAGCTGCCGCAGGGCCTGTTCCAGCACGCTGCGGGGGCAGGCGGCATTCAGGCGCATATAGCCGTTCAGGCTGCGGCCGAAAGAACAGCCGTCGTTCAGGCCCAGTTTGGCTTTCTGGATCATGAAGTCGTGCAGCTCTTCGTTGGTCATGCCCAGCTCCCGGCAGTCCAGCCACATGAGATAGGTGGCGTCGGGGGCGTAGGTCTTGATTTTGGGAATGTGCTTTTCGCAGTAGTCCACAACAAAATCAAAGTTGCCGGAGATGTAGGGCAGGAGCTGTTCCAGCCACTCCTCACCGCCGGTAAAGGCGGCCTCCATGGCGGTCAGGGAGAAGGCGTTGTTTCGGTGGATATCCATGTTCATCCAGAAGCGGTCAAAGACCTGCTTCATGTGCTGGTTGGGGAATACCACGGTGCTGGCCTGAAGCCCCGCCAGGTTGAAGGTCTTGGTTCCGGAGATGCCGGTGATGACATATCTGGCGATCTCAGGAGACAGCGCTGCTGTGGGGGTGTGCTTCCTGCCGTGGAAGATCAGGTCGGAGTGGATCTCGTCGGAGAACATCACCACATGGTATTTCATGCACAGCTCCGCCATGCGGCGCAGCTCCTCCGGCGTCCAGACAATGCCCAGGGGGTTATGGGGATTGCACAGCAGGAACAGGTCCGCCTGCTGGAGCTTGGCCTCGAAATCCGCCCAGTCAACGGTCCACTTCCCATCTTGTTCCACGAACTGGTTTTCCAGGACGCTTCGGTTCCAGGCCTCGGTCATGTCGTAGAACTCGGAGTACACCGGCGTTTGAATGAGGACGCTGCCGCCCTCCGGGGTGAACAGCTTCACACAGGCGCTGATGGACTGGACCACGCCCAGGCTGAAGCTCATGAGAGACTGGTCGATATCCCAGCTGTTCCGGCGTTTCTGCCAGGTCCGGATGGCCTCAAAATAGCTGTCGGGCCGGGCGGTGTAGCCCCAGATGCCCTCCTGAGCACGCCGGGACAGGGCGTCAATGATGGGCTGGGCGGTGCGGAAATCCATATCCGCGATCCACAGAGGGATCACGTCGTCTGTGCCGAATTTTTTGATCCGTTCATCGTATTTGGCGGAGTGGTTTTGAGAACGGTCAATGACGGTGTTGAAATCATACTGCATGCTGCCTGCTTCCTTTCTCCATGGCTGCCGCTGAACGCGTGAATGTAGTCGCCAAATGGTTCGGACAGGAACTGTGGTCCGCAGCCATTCGCCATCATCAGTTAACCATGATTCTGCCTGTTTTTCAAGAGCTTTCTGGGAAATAGCGGGGGAGCGAACAGGCAGGCGGCTTGCTTTTTACTCTGGTTCGGGATACAATGAATGGGATACAAAGCCAACCGCATTTATGGGAAGGAGCTTTCATTATGATCACAAGAGAAGAACTGCTGACAATGCTGAGGCAGGAAGTCGTCCCGGCCCTGGGCTGCACGGAACCGGTGTGCGCGGCTCTGGCCGCCGCCGACGCCTACCACGCCATCGGGGGACAGATCGTCTCCGTGAAGCTGGAGGTCAATCCCGGCATCTATAAAAACGGCATGAGCGTGGGGATCCCCGGCTTTCCGAGAGTGGGCCTGAAATATGCCGCCGCCCTGGGGGCATGCCTGAGCAATCCGGAAAAGGGCCTTCAGCTGCTGGAGGATATCGACGAGTCCATTACCGCCCGGGCCATCCAGCTGGTGGAGGACCGCCATGTGGTGGTGATGATCAAGCACGACGAGATCCAGCTCTACGCCCGGGCAGAGATAATTACCACCACGGGCATCGGCATCAGCGAGATCCGGGGCACCCACTCCAACATCGTGTTCACCAAGCGGAACAATGAGGTCCTGGTGAACAAGCCGTACGCCGCCGGCGGGGAGGACGACCTCCACGCCAGGCTGAAGCACATGACCGTGGCGGAGATCAAGGCCGTGGTGGACCAGTGCGGCGAGGAAGAGCTGGCCTTCATGCTGGACGGCGTGGAAATGAACGAGAAGCTGGCGGACTTCGGCCTGAAGAACGCACCGGGCATCGGCATTGCCGGAGCGCTGAAAGATCAAGTGGAGACCGGGACCATGGGGGACAATCTCTTCAGCCGCGCCATGATGCGGGTGGCCAGCAGCGCCGAGGGACGCATGAGCGGCTGTCCCTATGCCGTCATGAGCAGCGCCGGAAGCGGCAACCACGGCATCACCGCCATCATTCCCGTGGTGGAGATGGCGCGCCATTTGGGCGCTTCCAATGAACAGCTGGAAAAAGCGCTGGCCTTCTCCCATGCACTGAACGTGTACATCAAGATGTATACCGGCAAGCTGTCCGCCACCTGCGGCTGCGGCGTTTCGGCCGCCACCGCCGCTGCCGCCGCTATGGTATGGCTGATGGGCGGCACGGACGAACAGATCGGCAGCGCCATCATCAACATGAGCGGCAACCTCACCGGCATGATCTGTGACGGCGGAAAGATCGGCTGCGCCCTGAAGCTGGCCACCGCCACCAACGCTGCCATGATGTGTGCCTATCTTGCTATGAGCGATGTGGTGCTGCAGTCCACGGACGGCATCTGCGGGAGCACGCCGGAGCAGGCCATCCGCAACATGGGCCGTGTCAGCACACCGGGTATGCTGGAGACGGATAAGACCATCCTGGATATCATGATGGAGAAGGACCAGGCGGGCTGAAAGACATCGCCGCCGTATCACGGACTATGGTGAAAAGCGGACCATGATTTTTTGGAAAGGCCCAAGTCCGGCTTGCATGGTGTCCTGTTCTGCGATACAATTAAAAAAGCAGGGCCCGGCTGTGCGCGGGCAGACAGAAAGGGAGGCGAGTTTCGATGCTCTACGGAACGACGAAGCATTTAGAATCCTATCAGGGGATCCACCCCGGCGTGATGCGGGGATTGGAGATCCTGCGGGACACGGATTTTTCTAAACTGGAGGATGGCCGGTACGAGGTAGACGGCGATGACCTGTTTTTCTTTATCCAGAGCTATATGAGCAAACCGGCCAACGACATGCCGGAGTCCCACAAAAAATATGTGGATATCCAGTATCTGATCTCCGGTCGGGAATGGATGGGCGTAGCGCCCCTGGAGGACATGACAGAGGTCGTGGAGGCACGGCCTGAGAAGGATATCTGGCGCCATCACGGTCCCACGGATAAGATCCTGGTGACCGGGGACCGGTTTGCGGTGTTTTGGCCGGAGGATGCCCATGCTCCGGGGATCGCCGTGGATGGCCCCGAGCCCTGCCGCAAGTGCGTGGTGAAGGTGCGGGTGGGCTGAAAACCACCGTATATCCAGTGGGATGCTGCATAGCAAAAAGAAAAGCGCTGTGGGAAACAAGAGTTTCCCACAGCGCTTTTTTGATATTGCATGATACGTAAACCTGTTAAAAAGATTGGAGATCCTTTGATAGCGCAAAGCGCGTCGGTTTTTTATGAGATGTGGCGGCGTACGTTTCGTGCGCCACCCGCGCGGCACGCGGAATTTCAAATAAAGTACTTTATTTGAAATTAGTATCATACTAGACTTCATTAAAAGTAGACGAAGTCTGCTTTTTATAGCGCCGAAGGCGCGTTGAAGTCTTATGAGACGGCATTTGTGCCTGTGGCACAAATGGGCGGCGCGCTTAGCGACACCTTCTTCCACGGAAAATATCTATTTTCTGTGGAAGAATAGTATCAGAGGCTGATGAGGTTTTTCTCAGAATCCGGATCAAACAGGTGGATGGAGTCAGAACGGAAGGTGAAGTTCATGGCGGTGCCATAGGTGATGCCGCCCCGCAGCTCGGCGGGCAGATCGCCGGTGGGGACACGCAGGACCACGTCCTTGCCGTTGCTGGTGACGTGCAGATAGTATTCGCTGCCCATCATCTCGGAGACCTCCACCGTGCCGGTGACCGTGCCGGGAGTGCCGGCGGGGGCGAAGCGGATATGCTCGGGCCGGATGCCCAGGATCACGTCCTGCTCACCATGACCGGCCAGGGCCTTCTGGATCTCGGCAGAAAGGGCGACATCAACGCCGCCCACCTGGGCGTGATAGCTCTCCTCGCCGTCCTTGACCAGCTTGGCGTCGAAGAAGTTCATCTGAGGCGTGCCGATGAAGCCGGCGACAAAGATATTGGTGGGATGGTCGAACACCTGCTGGGGCGTGCCGATCTGCTGGATGAAACCGTCCTTCATGATGACGATGCGGTCAGCCAGTGTCATAGCCTCAGTCTGGTCATGGGTGACGTAGACGAAGGTGGTGTTGATGCGCTGACGCAGCTTGATGATCTCGGCGCGCATCTCGTTGCGCAGCTTGGCGTCCAGGTTGGACAGAGGTTCGTCCATCAGCAGCACCTTGGGCTCACGGACGATGGCACGGCCGATGGCCACACGCTGGCGCTGGCCGCCGGACAGGGCCTTGGGCTTCCGGTCCAGATACTGGGTGATGCCCAGAATCTCAGCCGCCTGATCTACCCGCTGCTTGATCTCGGCGGCGGGGACCTTCTTCAGCTTCAGGGGGAACTCCATGTTCTCGCGAACTGTCATGTGGGGATACAGGGCGTAGCTCTGGAACACCATGGCGATGTCCCGGTCCTTGGGCTCCACGTCGTTGCAAAGTTTGTCATCGATGTACAGCTCGCCCTTGCTAATCTCCTCCAGGCCGGCCACCATGCGCAGTGTGGTGGACTTGCCGCAGCCGGAGGGGCCGACCAGGACGATAAATTCCTTATCGGCGATCTCCAGGTTGAAGTCTGTGACTGCGGTGACGCCTCCGTCATAGATCTTGTAGATGTTCTTCAGGCTGACAGTTGACATAGTATATGACCGTGGCTCCGGTGCCTCCGCACCAAAAGCCTCCCCGCCGGGAGAGTATCCCCCGTGGGATTACGGCAGGTCTCCACACTGCCGCACCGCCGGTTAACGGATTATTTCCTCCTTTTTTATGGCTGACCTGCCGCTATAAAAATGGAGTAGCGGCAGGCGCCTGATTCAAAAATTTGGGGGATCAGCGCTCCACGGCCCTGCCGCGGAACACGACCGCGCGAATGGAGAGGTCCTCTCTGTCCAGCAGGACCAGGCTGGCTTCCTTGCCGGCCTCCAGACTGCCGGCACGGTCATTGATGCCGATGGCCTGAGCGGGATTGCAGGACGCGGCCCGCACGGCATCCGCCAGAGGGATACCGAAGGAGACCGCTGTTTTCAGACAGCCCATCAGGTCTGTGACAGACCCCGCCAGGGTGTTGGGATCGTGGGCGAGAGTGGCCCGGTTGCCGCGGACCACGATCTCCTGCCCGCCGAAGGGATACTGGCCGTCGGGCATGCCGGTGGCCCGGAGCGAATCGGAGACCAGGACCACCCGCTCCGCGCCGAAAAGCTGGAACACGGCACGGACCACGCTGGGATGGATGTGGATACCGTCGCAGATCAGCTCCACACGGGTGGCGGGGTGGTCGAACGCCGCACCGACCACGCCGGGAGCCCGGTGGGTAAAGGGAGGCATGGCGTTGAAGAGGTGGGTGCAGTGGCGGGCGCCCGCATCCATGGCGGCGCAGGCGGTCTCATAGTCCGCTGTGGTGTGGCCGATGGAGACGGTGATGCCGTCCGCCGCCGCGCCGCGGATGAATTCCTCCGCATGGGGCTGCTCCGGGGCCACCGTCACCAGCTTCACAAGACCGCCGGCGGCTTTCTGAAGGCGGCGCAGCATGCCGATATCCGGATCATGGAGGAAGGCACCGTTCTGGGCGCCCTTTTTCGCTTCGCAGAGGAAGGGACCCTCCAGATGGAGGCCCGCCAGATCCGCGCCGCGGTCAGCCTTGGCCTTGTGGGCGGCGGCATTCTCGCAGATGCGGGTCAGCTGATCCTCCGGAAGCGTCATGCCCGCGGGGCAGATATAGGTGATGCCCCGGGACAGCTCATAGTCCGCCATCTTCTGCAGACCGTCAGGCGTTGCGTCGCTGAAATCCTCGCCCACACAGCCGTGGAAGTGCACGTCGATCAGGCCGGGGATCACATAGCAGCCGGCAGCGTCCAGGACCTGGCCGTCTCCGCTGGCGGCGGAGAGAAGGGGACCGTCGGTACAGACCTCCCGCGCCACAAAGCCTTCCTTCAGGTCAAAGACCTGTCCGCCGGTTATTCGCATACAGGCACCCCCGCGGCCGCCAGTTTGCTCAGGGCCGCCTTATCGCCCACCAGGACCACGTCCTTGTGGAGCTGGAGGATAGAGGCGGGACACTCCGGCGTGATGGGACCGCAGAACGCGTTGTATACGGCATCGGCTTTGTCCTCGCCGCTGGCGATCAGCAGCACCCGGCGGGCGGCCATGATGCAGCCGATGCCCATGGTCAGGGCCTGGCGGGGCACATCGTCAGCGCTGGCAAAGAAGCGGGCGTTGGCATCGATGGTGCTCTGTGTCAGGTCCACCACATGGGTCTCCTTCACAAAGCAGTCGCAGGGTTCGTTGAAACCGATGTGGCCGTTCCGGCCCAGGCCCAGCAGCTGCAGATCCGCATAGCCCAGGGAGCGGACCAGCTCGTCGTACCGGGCACACTCGGCGGCGGGATCGGCGGCGAGACCGTCGGGCACATGGGTGTTTGCCGCGTCGATATCGACGTGGTCAAAGAGGTTGGTCTGCATGAAGTAGCGGTAGCTCTGGTCGTGCGTGGGAGCCAGACCCTTGTACTCGTCCAGATTGACGGTGCGGACTTCCTTGAAGCTGAAATCGCCCCGCTGGTTCCAAACAGTCAGCTGCTTGTACGTGCCGATGGGAGTGGAGCCGGTGGCCAGACCCAGTACGCAGTCCGGCTGACGAATGACCTCAGCGGAGATGAGGTTGGCGGCCCGGCGGCTCATGGCCTCGTAATCCGCCTCCTGATAGATCCTCATAATATTTGCTCTCCTTTATTATGCGATGATTTTTAGCAGTACTTGGCGATGGAGGCGGCGATCATAGCGGCGGCTTCATCCACAATGGCTTCATCGGCGGCGGTCAGGGGCGCCAAAGGCAGCCGGACGCCGCCGCAGTCCGGGCCGCCCTGCTTGCGGAGGATGGCCTTGATGACCGCGTACATGTTGCCGTGGGTGGAGCACATCTTGTAGATGATGCGGCAGGCCTCGTTCTGGATCTCCCGGGCCTCTTCCATCTTGCCGGCCAGGAACAGCTCCCGGATCTTCAGATACAGCTCCGGCATGGCACCGTAGGTGCCGCCGATGCCGCCGATGGCGCCCATGGCCAGGCCGCCCAGCAGCTGCTCGTCGGGACCGTTGAAGACAATGATGCCCTCGTCCCTCCACATCTGGATATCCTGGGTAGGCATGGAGGAGTTCTTCACGCCGACGACGCGGGGGTTCTTGATCATCTCCCGGATCAGGGGAATGGACAGGGACACACCCGCCAGCTGGGGGATGTTGTAGATGATGAAGTCGGTGTTGGGGGCCGCGTCGGAGATGTCATTCCAATACTTGGCGATGGCATGCTCCGGCAGGTGGAAGTAGATGGGGGGGATGGAGGCGATGGCATCCACGCCCAGGGATTCGGCGTGAGCGGCCAGCTCCCGGGAATCAGCGGTGTTGTTGCAGGCCACGTGGGCAATGACGGTCAGCTTGCCCTTGGCAACGGCCATCACGTTTTCCAGCACCAGCTTGCGCTCCGCCACACTCTGGTAGATGCACTCGCCGGAGGAGCCGCCCACATAAAGCCCCTTGACGCCCTTGTCCACGAAATACTGAGTCAGCTCGCGGACAGCCTGGGGGCTGATGGCCCCCTCGGCGTCATAGCAGGCGTAAAACGCAGGGAAAATACCCTGATACTTGGTGATATCTCTCATAACGAACAAACGCTCCATTCTTTTTCAATATACCGGAAAATCGCCGTTTAATACTGATTCTTGACAAAACCATTTCGTTTTATCAAGAATGGAAACGCACTTGTGCGTTTCCATTTTGCACCGTAAACGGTGCAAAATGCGTCTCATAAGAACTTGACGCGCCTCCGGTGCTATATTGGGCAGCCGTTGGCGGCTTCGCCGCTTACGGATGCCGCATCCCACTTGCAGGGTAACAAGTTCTAGTATGACACGGCATTCCCCATCAGCCCTTCACAGCGCCCATGGTGATGCCCTGGGTGAAGTACTTCTGGAAGATCAGGAACACGATGATGATGGGCACGGCGGCCAGCGCGGCGCCGGACATCAGCAGGCCCAGATCCACGGAGGTCTCCGCCTGCATGGTGGAGATGCCCAGGGAGATGGTGAAGTTGGCGTTGCTGGCCAGCATGACCAACTGCATGAAGTAATCATTCCAGGAGTTGATGAAGGTGAAGATCGCCAGCGCGCCGATGCCCGGCTTGACCATGGGCAGGACGATGGTGGCAAAGGTGCGGACCTCACCGGCGCCGTCCACACGGGCGGCCTCCAGGATCTCTCCGGGAATGCCCTCGGCAAACTGCTTCATCAAAAACACGCCGAAGGGCCAACCCACTGTCGGGAAGATCACAGCCCACAGGGTGTCCCACAGATGGAGGGCGGACATTTCGCGCAGCAGAGGGATCAGGATGACCTGCTTGGGCAGAGCCATGGCGCACACGATCAGGGAGAACAGCAGGGTGCGGCCCACAAAACGCTTCTTCGCCAGGGCATAGCCCGCCATGGCGGCAGTGATGCAGGTGAGGAGCATAGCCATGACCGCCATAAACACCGTGTTCACCAGCCAGCGGATCACGCCGGGGACGGTGGGCCCTACCAGGGCGCCGATCTCAAACAGAGGCGCGGAGCGGCGGGAAAACAGCTTTTCAAAGTTGGCCATGGTCCACTCGGTAGGCCACAGGTGCGGCGTCTGCGCATAAATGTCCTGGCCGGTTTTGAAAGCGCCTGTGACGATCCAGTACAGCGGGAAGGTAAACGCTACGGCCAGCAGGATCAGCACGATCAGGCTGAAGATCCGGTAGGCCTTGCTGCGGTTAGACGTAATCTTCATAGTTTCCTTCCCCCCTTACTTCTCTTTTGCCAGCTTGAACTGCAGGGCAGACAGCAGACCGATGAAGATAGCCAGGATCACGCCCATGGCGTTGGCATAGCCGAAGTGTCCGGCCTTTTCCGTCAGCTTGAAGGCGGTGTAATAGATATAGTACATCACCGTGTTGGTGCCGGAGCCGCCCTGTGTCAGCAGCTGGATCAGAGCAAAGCACTGGAAGGAGTTGATGGTGGTGATGACCAGGATATACAGTGTCGTGGGCATCATCTGGGGCCACTTGATCTTCCAGAACACCTGCAGGTTGGTGGCGCCGTCCACCTGGGCGGCCTCCACCAGGGACTGGTCCACGTTGCCCAGCGCGGAGACATACAGCACGATGGGCTGGCCCACGGAGGTGGTGAACAGGATCAGGATGATGCAGCCCAGGGCGTACTTGGGATCGCCCAGCCAGTTGATGTTTTTGTCGATGATATGGAGCCCATCCTTGAGCACATAGTTGAAAATGCCGGTGTAGTTGTCGTACATCCACTTCCACACCACGGTGACGGCCACGGAGCCGGTGACCACAGGCAGATAGAAGATGCAGCGGAAAGCGGACAGCAGCTTGCCATTGAGCTTATAGATGGCGGAGGACACCCACAGGGAGAATGCGCAGACCGTGGGCACGCTGACGATCACGATGACAAAGGTGTTCCACAGCGCCTCCTTGAAGGTGGCGTCTTGCCACAGGTCCGTGAAATTCTTCAGCCCCACAAAGTTTCCCATGCCCGCGGTGTTCATGTTGACGTCAGTCAAGCTGTTGAAAATACAGACGAACATGGGAATGATGACAAAGCCGACAAAGAAGATCAAACTGGGCAGCAGGAACATATAACCAGAGATGGTCTCACGCCGCACCAGCGCTCGGCTCATGGTTGATTTAGGCTGTTTTGCCAAAACAAATCTCTCCTCTCTCAGAATGATTCAGAGGGTGGAGATACGCATCACAGGCTCGGTTTGTCCAGCCTGTCATGCGTATCCCCATCCAGGAAAGGAAACGCCCCTTCCCCGCGCGTTGCGGGGAAGGGGCGCGCTACCCTTCTATGCGTTAGATGGTTTCTCAGCGGATCGATCAGCCGTTGATAGCGGCATTTGCCTCGGCCATGAAGGTGTCGACAGTGGAGGCGATATCAGCGCCCTCACCGATATCCTGGAGCATATTCCACCAGGAGGTACGAGCCTGGGCCCAGCCGCCGGTGACCTGATAGTAGTCGCCCAGGTAAGGCATCAGCTTGTTGTACTCGGCCATGATGGCGTTGTCAGCCCAGATACCGGACAGATCGGTGCCCTCAGCGGTGTCGCGGACGGCGAAATAGTTCGCGGCCTTGACAGCGTCAGCGGTGTGCTCGGAATCGCAGAAGTACTTGATGAAGGTCTTGGCGGCCTCGATCTTGGCGGCGTCGCCGTTGTCAAAGATGCCGAAGCCCCAGATACCGCCGCACAGCTTGGACTCGCCGGTCTCAGAGGGGAAGCTCATGAAGGCGATGTCTTCGCCGGTGATGGTCTTCTCAGCGCCAGTGCCAGCGGCGTTGGGATCCAGCTGCTGGGCAATATTCCAGCAGAAGGCCATCTTCAGAATGCCCTGATAGAACTTGACGATCTCGTCGCCGCCCTGCAGAGAGGCGTCGAACTCGATGCCGTCCATGCCCTTCAGCAGCTCCAGAGCCTGGATGTTCTCAGGATCATTCCAGGTGTAAGCGGAGTGGTCAGCAGAGGTGAAGGTGCCGCCGTACAGGTTGTTGATCAGAGCGCGGGTGCCCTGGTCGCCGCCCTGGCCAGCGCAGAAGACAGCGCCGACGGTCTGGCCGTAGTGGGCATACAGAGCCTCAACAGCCTTGACGAAGTTGTCGGTGGTCCAAGTGTGGTTTTCCAGATCCACATACTGCAGGGCGCCGGCCTCTTCAAAGGCGTTTTTGTTGATAGCCATGCAGTGGGCGGTCATGACCACGGGATACTCGTAGACCTTGCCGTCAGCGGTGGTGCAGGCGGTCAAAGCGGCGGCGTTGATCTCAGTTTTGTCGGTGTCGTCCAGCAGGTCGGCCAGATCGACCATGTAACCCTTGGCGCCCCAGTTGGCGACCAGACGCTCAGGACCTTCCATGATCAGGTCGGGAGCGCCGTTGGCGGAGATGGCGGAGTTGACCTTGTCGTCGCCGTCAGCGTAGGCCAGGTATTCCACCTTGACCTTGATGCCGGTGTCAGCCTCGAACTGAGCCATCAGCTCATTGACGACATCCTCCTTGCCCCAGTTGCCGATGGGATAGGTCCACAGGGTGATCTCCTGCGTGGTCTCGGTGGGTTCGTCGGGAGTGGTGGTGTCAGGGGCGGGCTCGTCCTTGCCGCCGCAGGCGGCCAGAGCCATGACCATGACCAGAGCCATGGTCAGCGCAAGAATTCTTTTCATCTTCTTCATGTTGTACCTCCTGAAAAATTTGATGAAAAATGCGATTTGAGCCATTTGCGGCTATGTGCAAATTGTACAATTATATAGGATGCTTGTCAAGCTGTTCCCAAAAAAATTTCCAAAACCGTCATTTTATGAAAAAATTTTGAAAATAATTGTGGGATATCCCTGCATTCGAACGCCCTTAAACATGCTTTTCCGACAAGGCGTCGGCCACCATCTCCCGCTGGTGCTTGCAATGCTCCAGATCACGGCGGCACATCTCGGAGAACAGCACGTCGATCAGATACAGCTGCGCGATCCGCGCCGCGATGGAACCAAGCTGCAGGGGATTCTCCGTGGAGCCGCACTGCAGAACGCAGTCCGCCAGCTCCGCGCCGGGGGAGCCGGGATAGCGGGTCACCAGCACGATCCTGGTCTGCCGCTGCCTGGCGATCTGAAGCACGTCCATCAGATCCTTGGTGGCGCCGGAATAGGAGAAGAACAGGATGGCGTCCTTGGCCGTCAGGTTTGACGCGGCGATGACCTGCATATGGGAATCCGAGACGGGGAAGAAGCCGGGGAACACCGTGGTGAACAGGTGGGAGGCCTCTTCCGCCAGCAGCATGGAGCCGCCCTGTCCCATGCACAGGACCTTTTCCGATGCCAGCAGGATACTGGCGGCGGCCTGGAGACTCTCCGGGCGGATCAGGGACTGTGTCTCCCGGATGGCCTCGATCTCCGTGCAGGCCAGCTTGCTGCACAGTGTCGGAACACTGTCATCGGGCTGGATCTCGCCCATCAGCGGCCCGGAATCCATCCGGGGGGCAGTAGAGGCGGCGGTAGCCAGGCGAAAGGCACTGTACCCCCGGTAGCCCATCCGGCGGCAGAAACGGGAGATGGTGGCCTCCGCCACGCCACAGGCCGCCGCCAGCTCGGAGATGGACATGCTCTGGGACCGCTGGCCGTTTGCCACCACGAAATTTGCCAGTTTTTTTTCGGAGGCAGTCAGCTGGTAGTACTCCCGGGTGATTCGGTTGAAAACATTTTCTTCAGGCATTGGCTGCCTCCTTCCATCAAGTTGATTTGAAGATCAGGCTTCCAGCAGCTGGCCCAGCATGGTGTCGCACATGATCAGGGCGCGGGGCAGATGGAAGGGGCCTTTGAAGGTGGAACCCTTGGTGGAGGGCATCGTGGGCAGGCCGTCCCGGCGGAGGTAGCCGTACCACTCGCCATATGCGGGATCGGAGAAGTGCTCCTTGACGTAGGCCATCACCTTTTCAAACCAGGCGAAATACTTCTCGTCCCCGGTGTCGCGGTACAGCATCAGGGAGGCGATCATGATCTCGTTGTGGGGCCACCACAGCTTCATGTCATGCTCATAGGCCTCGGGGGGCTTTTTCAGGCAGTCGGTGAAGTACAGCAGTCCGCCGTACTCGTTGTCCCAGCCGGCCTCGATGGCCCAGTCGAAGATCTGGGCGGACTTCCTGACCAGCTCCTGGTCGCCGGTGCGCTTGGCGTGCTCCAGCAGGAACCAGACGCCCTCGATGTCGTGGCCGGGATTGACGGTGCGGCCCTCGGTGTAGTACAGCCGGGGCGTGCCGTCCACATCCACGTTCTCCAGCACGCACTTCAGCTCGGGCTTGACGTGATACTTGAAGATCTCATCCACACACTGGGCGGCCCGGTCCTCGTACAGCGCCTTCCGCTCCGGGTCCGTCCGCAGCAGCACGCTGGTGACGTTGAGGATGATCATGGGTGTGCCGAAGGCGCGGCCGGAGCGGGTCTCGGCGATGGTCTTGGGACCCATGCCCACGGGATCGGGCATGCCGTGGGCCAGATCCCAGTACAGGTCATAGGCCCGGCGGGCGCGCTCCAGGTTTTCCCGCTCCCCGGTGACGCCGTAGTACTCGGCGTTGGCCAGGGCGTAGAACGCCTCGGAGAAATAGTAGCGGCGCTGGCGCAGCGGCTTGCCGTCCTCGGTGACGGTGAAGTACATCCGGCCGCCGGCATTGTGGTTGATGCAGTGGTCCTCCAGGAAATCGATGCAGCTCTTGGCCGCCGCCAGCCACTCGGGGCGGCTGCCATATACATGGCACAGATAGGAGAAGATCCAGCCGCAGCGGCCCTGCATCCACACACTCTTATCGGTGGAGTAGATCTCACCCTTTCGGTCCAGGCAGGTGTACACGCCGCCGTGCTCCCGGTCAATGCCGTTTTTCAGCCAGAAATCCGTGCAGGCCTGCAATTCGCCCTGCACCCAATCCCGGTATGCTTGTAATGTCGATTTGTCCATTTTTTGGGCACCTTCCTTTCCTATGATAGCTCCATCATATTTCCTTTTGTGCAACTCGTCAAGAAAATTTGGAAAAATTTTTTCAAACTCTTGACAAAATGAAAAAAACTGCTAGCCTAAAGGTAAAATCAGGTACTGTGGGTATTTTTAGAATTCAGATATTTTTTAAGGAGGATTCTTGTCATGAAGCATCTCGGCATCGACGTGAACGTCAAGCATCTCCCGCCCCTGGATCCCGCGTTTATTCCCCTGGGCCGCTTCTATGAGGAGTTTCTGAAGGACGCCAAGGAGCCCTTTGATGTGGCCGTGGAGCGTTCCAACGGCCAGATGGCTGTCTACCGCACCCGCGTCCACGGCACGGAGGAGCTGCGGGAGGCGGACATCTACTATATTGACCGCATCATCAAGACGCTGCTCTGGATGAAGGGCGGCTTCCGGGTGTACCTGGCCGGAAATGAGGCCGTGTGCGCCGCCATGAAGGAGCACTACTCCGCCGGCGGCTCCCGGGACTTTGACTTCGGTTATATGAGCGACGTATTCGAGCATCCCTTCGAGGTGGTGCGGGTGGACCAGGTGCCTGAGGAGAAGAGCTTCTCCAAGGCCATCGGCCGTCACCTGGACGGCTGCCGCATCGGCTTCGACGCCGGCGGAAGCGACCGCAAGGTCTCCGCTGTCATCGACGGCGAGAGCGTGTACAGCGAGGAGGTCGTCTGGTTCCCCAAGACCAACTCCGACCCCGATTACCACTATGACGGCATCGTCTCCGCCCTGAAGTCCGCCGCCGAGCACCTGCCCCGGGTGGACGCCGTGGGCGTCAGCTCCGCCGGCGTGTATATTGACAACCGGACCATGAACGCATCCCTGTTCCTGAAGGTCCCAAAGGACCAGTTTGACGCCAAGGTGAAGGATATCTATATCCGTGCCATCACCGACACCTTCGGCGATGTGCCCTATTCCGTGGTCAACGACGGCGATGTGTCCGCCCTGGCGGGCGCCATGAGCTTGGAGGACAACAACGTGCTGGGCATCGCCATGGGCACCAGCGAGGCCGTGGGCTATGTGGACGAGGAGGGTAACATCACCGGCTGGCTGAACGAGCTGGCTTTCGTGCCCGTGGACGCCGCCCCCACCGCCATGGAGGACGAGTGGTCCGGAGACATCGGCTGCGGCGTCAAGTACTTCTCTCAGGATTCCGTCATCAAGCTGGCTCCCGCCGCCGGCATTGAGCTGGACGAGAGCCTGTCCCCCGCCGAAAAGCTGAAGGTGGTCCAGGGCCTGATGGAGCAGGGCGATCCCCGCGCCGCCAAGATCTATGAGAGCATCGGCGTGTACCTGGCCCACTCCCTGGCGCTGTATCACCATCTGTATGGCTACCGCCATGTGCTGCTGCTGGGCCGTGTCATGAGCGGCAAGGGCGGCGACCTGCTGCTGGAGACCTGCCGGAAGGTCCTGGCCGACGAGTACGCCGAGGTCAACGAGAAGATCCATCTGGCCCTGCCGGACGAGAAGTTCCGCCGCGTGGGCCAGTCCGCCGCCGCAGCCAGCCTGCCGGAGATCGTGAAGTGAAGCTATGAAAAAACATATCATTTGTCTGGGAGACTCTAACACCCACGGCTACTGCGCCGACCCCAACGACTGCGCCGACCCCACCCTGGCCCGCTTCAACGAGGACGAGCGCTGGACACGCCTGCTGCAGAAGAAGCTGGGAGACGAATATCTGGTGATCGAGGAGGGCCTCTCCGGCCGCACTACGGTCTTTGAAGACCCCCTGTATGAGGGCCTGGACGCTCTGCATTATCTGTGGCCCTGCCTGAAGAGCCACGAGCCGGTGAGCCTGCTGATCATCATGCTGGGCACCAACGACACCAAGGAGCGCTTTGGAGTGAATCCCTTCGCCATCGGCCTGGGGATGCGCCGCCTGATCCAGAAGGCACAGACCACGGATTGCTGGGGACCGGAGGGCAAGCCCAACATCCTGGTAGTGGCCCCCCCGGCTGTGGGAGAGGGCGTCCTCACCTCCCCGGTGGCGGAGGAGATGGGCACTATGGGACCTTCCTGCGTGGAGAAGTCCCGCAAGGTTCCCGGGGAATTCCGCCGGGTGGCCGCCGAGACCGGCGTCCACTTCCTGGATGCCAACGAGGTCGGCTGTGAGTTCAACCAGGTCGACTTCATGCACCTGACCAAAGCGGCCCATGCCCGGCTGGCGGAGGCGCTGGCGGAGCTGGTGCCGGGGCTGGTGTGAGCTGTGGCCTCCGTTTTTGATCCCGAAAATTTCTTCTGGCGTATGCTGTCCAAGCTGGTGGATGTGCTGGGCCTGAGTCTGCTGTGGCTGTTCTGCTCGCTCCCGCTGTTTACGATAGGAGCGGCCACCGCCGCCCTCTATGATTCCGCGGCCCGGTGCGTCCGGGGCGGGGCGAATGGACCCTTTGCGAGGTTTTTCCGCACCTTCCGCCGGGAATTTGTAACGGGCACAGTGGTCACAGTGGTCTGGGGAGCGCTGCTGGTCATTTTGGGATGGCTGGTTTTGCTGTTGTGGAAAGCCGCGGCGGCCAAAACAGTCAGCGCGGCGGCTGCCGTGGCAGGCAGCCTGGCGTTTCTGCTGATCCCGGTGGGGGCGGCATGCTGGATGTTTCCGCTGCTGTCTCGGTTCACCTTCCGCCCGGCGGGGCTGATGCTGACGGGCCTGCGGTTCGCGCTGGGGTATCTGCCCGCCACGGTGCTCATCGTGGCGGTGGGCACCGCTGCGGTGCTGGCCAGCGGGCTTCTGTGGTTCCCCGCCTTGGTGCTGCCCTGCCTGATGGCTTTGCTCTGGTCGCTGCCGATGGAGCGCAGGTTCCAAAAATACATGGCCGGGGGGGAGACGGCGTCTCCAGACCGGGAGGGGCTGTGAGAGACTCCACGGAGCAGATGCCTGCCATGCATACGAATGCGCTGTATCCGTGAAGTAATTAGGCGCGAGAGAAAAGGCATGGATAAACAGTGAACCGCCCCAGATTGTGCGGACAGCACAAAAAGGCCCCGAGCAGGAAGATATGAATTTTTAGAACCTGTATTCATAACCGAGGAATGCCGGATGGACGAGGATTTTTCTCGTCAGACAAGGAGATTTTCCGCAGCCATACTGACGTATGGCAAGGGAAAGTGACGCCGTATGGCGATCGGGGCCCCCGCGAAAACGGAGTTTTCGTGGGGAGAGGAGGAAGGAATGGAGCGGGCGTAGTCCCCGCCTAATGGCGGGGACGGAGCAGAGCGGAATTTCTTCCGACGAAGACCGCTCAGACGGCGTTCAACGGTTGTGAATACAGGTTCTTAACCGGAGAGGCGTCGCACAAGCGGCGCTTCTCCGGTTTTCAACAGGATGCGCTCGCGGTTGCAGAAATAAATGACACCCCCTGATGTAGGCTTATGTTCCTACATCAGGGGGCTTTGTCTATTGTCCGGCTTTACTGGTTCGGTTCATTTTCGCAGAATTTTCAGGCGTATACAGCCTTTCAGACGCGGCTGCATGTTTTGCGCTCCAGCAGGGTGGGAGGAATCAATCGGAGGGCTGGCTCACGCTTACTGGAGGACTCAACACGCTCCAGCAGGCACTCCACGGCCCTTTCCATCAATTCCTTTTTGTGGGGGTCCAGGGTGGTCAGGCGGATCTGGGGATAGGAGGCATAGCTGATATTGTCAAAGCCCATGAGGGAAAAATCCTGGGGGATGGAGAGATGGAATTCCTTGGCGGCCGTCATGACGCCCAGCGCAATGCTGTCACAGGCGGCAAAGATCGCGGTTTCCTGGAAATCGTCCAGAAAGATCTGCTTTGCCAGATGATAGCCCACCTCGATCGTGGAAAAAAGTGTCTCGTTGGGCAGGACACGTACCGACATCCCCAGCTGACGGGCGGTATTGGTAAAGCTCTCGCAGCGCAGGGAATGGGAGACACTGCTTTGCCGTGTGCCCAAATAGACCACCCGCCGGTGTCCAAGCTTATATAGATACTCCGCGGCCATCCGGCCGCCGGCGAGATTGTCCGTGGTGACCGCCGGCACCGGTATGGAGGTGGCGGCCACATCAAAGACACCCTGGAGCACAATGGGGACACGGCCGATATACCGTTGGATCAGTTCTGGAGACTGCCGCGAGGAACTGAACAGAATAATACCTGCCACCCGGTGTCCAATCAAGAAGTCAAACAATTGGCTGATGTTGGAGTCCTCCACCCGCCCATGACAGACCATGATATGATAACCGCGCTGCTGTACATACCGCTCCAGATTCAGCACCATTTCCGCAAAGAGAGGATTGTCCAGGCCGGGCAGGATACAGCTGATGATGTCCGAGCGCCCGGCGCTGAGGCTTCGGGCCAGCAGGTTGACCTGGTAGCCGTGCTGCCGGCAAAGAGCCAGGATTCTGTCGCGGGTCTTTTCGCTCACACCGGGAGAGCCGTTTAGGGTGCGCGACACGGTGGAGTGGGAGACACCAGCCAGCCTAGCGATGTCTTTGATGGTGACAGGACTCATGGAAACCTCCCCCTTGTCTTTGAATGAACACGGTTGCATGATTTATGCAACCGAAGAGGAAATGCGCGTGTTTGCTTCTTTACCATCTTGAAGGAATGTGTGCGTTTTGCACAGGAAATCAGGGAAATAAGATGGAATTTCTAATGATATTATCATTATATGGAAAAACCATAAAAAACACAATGCAAAACCATGGAGAATTTTGCACAAAATAGGAGGCGCGCCCGTTGGGTAAGTTGTAGAAAATGCTTCGGTTTATTGACACGTCTTTCAAATCATGCTATCCTTTAAAAAGAACACCGTTGCATAATGCGAGGCGTCGTGGGGGTTCCGGTATGGCATACCGCAGGGGAGAGGTCACCATTTATGAAGCGTGTCACCATTTATGACGTCGCAAAGCTGGCGAATGTGAGCCCTACGACGGTATCGCGGGCACTGCACGACCACCCGGCGATCAGCGAGGGGACAAAGCAGCGGGTGCGGGCGGCCTGTGAGCAGCTGGCGTATGTGCCGGATATCGTCGCGCGGGGACTCTCTGGACAAAAGACGCACACCATCGGCGTGATTGTCACGGATATTTCTGATCCCTATCTTTCGGCACTGTGCGCCGTCATGGAGCGGCACTGTTCGGAGCACGGCTACCGTATGCTTTTGAGCAATACGCTGCACGATCCCCAGTATGAATTGGAAGCTGTTGGGAGAATGCTCTCCCAACAGGTGGACGGACTGCTGATCTCCGCGCATTCGCCCCAGTCCCAGGCGCGGCACAGGGCGCTGATCGGAGATTTGCCCTGTGTCTATTTGGGAAACAACCACACCGCCGATTGCAGCTATGTGGAGGTCGACAATGAACGCGGCGCCTATGAGGCGGCGCAGTACCTCTACCATCTGGGCCACCGCAGGATTGCCTTTGTGGGCGGACGGGCAGACTCACGGACACTGGAGCTGCGGCTGAAAGGCTACCGCCGCTCGCTGCTGAGTCATGGGCTGCCGCTTCGGGAGATTGTCGGATCGGATCATGTTGAGGATCTGTGCACGTGGTGCTACCAGCAGACCTTGGACGAACTGAGGAGCGGGGACGGCTTTGACGCGGTGATCGCTTACACAGACAGGATCGCTATGAGTATCGTGGACGCCGCCGAAGCAAGCGGACTCCGGGTGCCGGAGGATTTTTCCCTGATCGGCTTTGATGACATCGTATTTGGGCAGCTGCGGCATGTGCGGCTGACATCCGTTTCCCAAAGCTATTTCCGTACCGGACAGCTGGCAGTCGAGCGGCTTCTGGCGCAGATCGACGGCAGCTGCAGCCGGACGGCGGATATCATTGAGCCGGAGCTGATGATCCGGGATACCTGCCGGAGAATTGAACGTAAGGAGCGATCATCATTATGAGAGGAATCCCTCTTGCAGAGCGAAAAGCGCTGGGCGCGCTGCTGGATACCCACACGCAGGTTGATGTCATGGCCCGTATCCCACAGTTTGCGGAGGCGGAGACGGCCAACTTTGTGGCACCGCCCGCTGAAGTGCCGGAGCAGCTGGGCGTCCTGATGTTCAACATGGAGCGGGGCGTTCATTTGCGGGAGATCCAGGAATTCCTGCGGGACTGCCCGGATATCCAGCCCTTTGACGTGATCCTTGCAAATGAGCTGGATGACGGCTGCGCCCGGTCCGGAAACAAGAACACAGCCCGGGAACTGGCGGAGGCCTTTGGCCTGAACTACGCCTGGGGACTGGAGTTCATCGAGCTGGTAAACGACGAGAATGAAAAGGGCTTCCACGGAAATGCCGTATTCTCCCGCTGGCCCATCCAGCGGGCGGGCGTTATCCGTCTGCCGGAGCAGTACAATTGGTACTTTGACCGCCAAAGGCGCATCGGCGGGCGGCTGGCGGTATACGCACAGCTGGATGTCGGCGGCAGGCCCCTTGGCGTGGTATCCATCCACCTGGAAAACCGCACCCACGGAGAGGGCCGCCGCATCCAGATGGAGACGATCCTGAGATCGGTCCAAAAGGAGCTGCCGGATATGCCGGTGATCCTGGGCGGTGACCTGAACACCAATACTTTTGACGGCCGGGCCAAGGAGGACATCGGCGACATTGCCGCCGATCCGGAGATGCGCCGCCGCTGTCTGGAGGATGTGTTCAGCTTTGAGGCGCTGCTGCCCATGGCCGCGGCGGAGGGGTATCAGATCGTCCCCGGGGAGCCAAAGCTGACCCGCCGCAAACCCCTGCCCGGCGGAGACTTCCTGCCCCTGCGGCTGGACTGGATCATGCTGAAGGGCGCTGCGGCCGCGCAGAGCCGCATGGTTTCCACCGCCAAGGAGGATCTGACCTATGCCAAGCCTGGCTCTGCATTGGCGGCTTTTACCGGCGCGGAGCTGTCCGACCACAACGCCATCTGGGCCCTCTGCCGTCTGGATACCTGACACTGTTCCCCCTTTCCATGAGGTCATGGAATCAAGATAATCCCTAAAACCAAACGGACGAAAAGGAGAATCACAATATGAAAAAAACAACAAAACGCATACTGGCACTGCTTCTGACTGCCGTGATGCTGCTGGCTCTGACCGCCTGCGGCGGCGACAAGAAGACTGATGACGCCTCCTCCGGCAGCGATGCGCCCGCGGAGAGCAGCACACCCTCCAGCAAGGAGCTGACGGTCTACACCGCGTTCCCCGAGGCGGAGGTCATCTATTACTTCAACGCCTTTGAGAAAGAGACCGGCATCAAGGTGAACTACATCCGCCTCTCTGCGGGCGAGATGCTGACACGGGTGGCCGCTGAGAAAGACAATCCCCAGGCCGCGCTGATGTTCGGCGGCTCCACCGACAACTACATCGCCGCCCAGGAGCAGGGGCTGCTGGAGCCCTATCAGTCCCCGGAGTTGAGCAATACGCCCGACGCCTATATCGACCCCACCGGCACCTGGAATCCCATTTATGTGGGCGCCATCGCCTTTGCCTGCAACAAGGATTGGTTCGAGGAGAAAGGCTATGACTATCCCACCAGCTGGGAAGACCTGCTGGACCCCAAGTATAAGGGCGAGATCATCATGGCGCACCCTGCCACCTCCGGCACCGCCTACACGGTACTGGCCACGCTGGTACAGCTGAAAGGCGACGACGCGGTTTGGGATTATCTGACCAAGCTGAACGCCAATATGTCCCAGTACACCAAGTCCGGCTCCGCGGCCCCCAATTCCGTGGCACTGGGCGAATCCGCTATCGCCCTGACGTTCTCCCACGACGGACTTCAGCCCACTGCCGAGGGATATCCCATTGAGCTGTCTTTCCCCTCTGACGGCACCGGCTATGAGGTCGGCGCTACCGCGCTGATCAAGGGCGGCCCCGCTGACGAGCAGGAGAATGCCAAGAAGTTCATCGACTGGATGTGCTCCGAGGCCGGCCAGGGGCTGTACGCTGAAAACAACTCTTTCCGTGTCCCCACCAACACCAAGGCTCCCGTGGCCGACGGTCTGGTGACGCTGGACTCTGTCGCCGTCATCGACTATGATGCCGTCTGGGCCGCCAGCGTGAAGACCGAGTACACTGAGAAGTTCGAGGAGGCCATTGCTACTGCTCCCACTGAGTAAGCTGCAAAATCGGTTCCCCCGGCCTTCCTCCTGAAAGGAGGAGGGCCGGGGCATTTCAAAAGGCCTGTTCCACAGGTCCGCCTCAACGAAACACAGGAGGAAACCAAATGGCAAAAGCTTCTGAGACCAGCGGGAAGAAAATCGCCCGCGAAAAAAAGTGGAATGAAACCAGAATGATGATGCGCCAGCCGGTGATGCTGATCACGGTGCTACTCACCATCGTGCTTCTGCTTTTATTTGTGATCTATCCGTTGGCCAAGGTTCTGCTCTTCGGCCTGACGAGTGAGGAGGGCGGACTCTCCTTAGCCACACTTCAGTCCATTTTTTCCACCACACGCTATGTCAAAACATTCGGCCGTACTATGCTGCTGGGCCTGATTGTTGCTGTGATCGCCACATTTATTGGGTACATCTTCGCGTTTACGATTACGCGCACCAATGTTCCCTGTAAGAGATTTTTGAAAACAATCGCCACGCTGCCCATCCTGTCCCCGCCGTTTATTCTGTCCCTGTCCATTATCTTCCTGTTCGGCAAGCAGGGACTGATCACCAACACACTGCTGGGAATCAAGGACAACGACGTCTACGGCATGGGCAGCCTGATCGTAGTACAGGTGATGAGCTTTTTCCCCATCGCCTATATGACACTCTCCGGAATTTTGGAATCTATCGACGCCTCCGTGGAGGACGCGGCCTGCAATATGGGCGCCAGCCGGTGGCATACGTTCTGGACGGTCACGTTCCCCCTGTCCCTTCCCGGCATCATCTCTGGCTGCCTGCTGGTATTCATCCAGTCGCTGGAGGACTTTTCCAACCCCGCCACCATCGGCGGAGACTTCACCACGCTGTCCGTGGAGGTCTATCAGATCATCACCGGCACCTATGACATGCGGAAGGGCTCCGTCTTGGCCATCTTACTGCTGCTGCCGGCCATGATCGCCTTCCTGCTGAACAAGTACTGGGTCAATAAGAAGAGCTTTGTCACGGTCACCGGTAAGCCTACCCAGGCCCGGAAACTGATGAATGAGCCCCATATCAAATGGCCGCTCTTTGCCTTCTGCATGGTGGTGGCCGCCGTCATCATCCTGTTCTACGGCACCGTGGTGTTTGGGTCCTTTGTCACCACCTGGGGCCGGGATTACACCTTCACGCTGGCGCAGTATCAGCGGGCCTTGGCCTATGGCTGGGACAGCCTGAAAAACTCCATGGTCCTGGGACTGGCCTCCGCGCTGATTGGCGGCCTGCTGGGCATGATCATCGCCTACATCACCGCCAAGCGGAACTATTTCGGCAAGCGGTTTATCGAAGTTTCCTCCGTGCTGATGTTCGCGGTCCCCGGCACGGTGCTGGGCATCAGCTATGTGCTGGGCTTCAACTCCATTGACGTGTTCGGCCATAAGCTCTCTCTTACCGGCACGGCCCTGATCCTGATCATCGTCTTTACGTTCCGGAATATGCCTGTGGCTATCGAGTCCGGCACCACCACGCTGCTGCAGATCGATAACTCCATCGAGGAGGCATCCACCATCCTGGGAGCCGACAGCGGCTACTCTTTCCGCCGCATCACGCTGCCTATGCTGCGCAACGCCTTCTTCTCCGGCATCGTGTATTCCTTTGTAAAGGCCATCACCGCTGTCAGCGCGGTCATTTTCCTGGTCTCTCCCAGATGGAACCTGGTCACCAGCAAGATCTACACCCTGTTTGACCAGGCAAAGTATAGCCAGGCGGCCGCCTTTGTCACCATGCTGGTGGTCATTCTGCTGGTGTTTATCGGCATCTTCAACACCCTGATCAATTTGCTGCTGGCGCCTCGCTCCAAGGTGCCCCAGGCCAAGAATGCGGCCAAACTTGAGAAAACGGAGGGAACGAAATGAGCAATCAATATGAAAAGCCGGCTTTCAGCAAAAAAAGCTCCGGCGTGATTTTGAAGGATGTCACAAAGATCTTCCAGCAGCCCGATACCGGCAAGGATTTTGTGGCGGTGGACCATATCGACCTGGAGATCCAGGACGGCGAGATGGTAACGCTGCTGGGACCCTCCGGCTGTGGAAAGACCACGACCCTCCGCATGATCTCCGGCTTTGAGTACCCCACCAGCGGAAATGTTTTTATCGGCGAGCGGGACGTGGCTAAGGTTCCTCCCAACAAGCGCGGGATCTCCATGGTGTTCCAGAGTTATGCCCTGTTTCCCCACATGAACATCTGGGAAAATATCGCTTACGGCCTGCGGGTGGAGAAGCTGCCCCAGGACGAGGTCATCCGCCGCACCAACGACGTGGTGGAGTTGATGCAGCTCAAGGGCTTGGAAAAGCGCTTCCCCAACCAGCTCTCCGGCGGCCAGCAGCAGCGTGTCGCCCTGGCTCGCGCCGTTGTCATTGAACCGAGCGTGCTGCTGTTTGACGAGCCGCTGTCCAACCTGGACGCCAAGCTGCGGGAGAGTATGCGGGATGAGCTGCGCGCCCTGCAGAAGCGCCTTGGCATTACCTCTCTGTATGTCACCCACGACCAGTCCGAGGCCATGGCAATCTCCGACCGGGTGGTCATCATGAAGGACGGAGTCATCTGCCAGCAGGGCTCTCCCATGGAGATCTATGAGCAGCCCAACAGCCGCTTTGTGGCGAACTTCATCGGCAAGGCCAACTTCATTGACGGCACATTCAGGGGCCGGGACGGTGAGGCGGCATTGGTGGAGGTGCACGGACATACGTTCCCCATTCCCGCTCCCGGCAGGATGGAGGGCGTCACGGAGGGCGGCACCTGCTGCCTGACCGTCCGGCCGGAATCCATCCTCCTCTCCAAGGACGAGGGGCCCCTGCCCGGCACCGTCAGCCGTGCCACCTACTATGGCGCCAAAGTGGAATACGAGGTCATGCTGGGCCAGCAGCCCATCATCGTGGAGGTCTACAATCCCCAACTGGCAGAGCGCTTCGCTGAGGGCGATCAGGTCCGCATGACACTGATCGACCGCTGTGTCCGCGTTCTTCCGTAAACGGAGTAAAACGAGTTCCCTCACAGATTTTTCTAAAATCTGTGGGGGAACTCGTTTTTATGAACAGAGACGATGGATGAGAGCGCCTGGGCTAGGCAGCGGTATTCTGAGTGATGTACGCGGCGAGGATGGAGCGAAACTGTGTTGCGGTAGGCACGTGGGGAAGCGGCTTCCGGGCGGTCTCACGGAGAAGGCCGGGATTACTTGCCCATACGGCTGCGATCAGCCGCCGGATGTTGCGTTCCACGGCTTTTCAATTGGTGTGATAATGCCGGGCTGCCTTGGGATACAGCCATTTCGCCACCAGCGCAGAGCTTGCGGCTGCCCCACGGCGAGACGCACCGCATAGGCCGTCTGAAAAAAGCTGGTGGAGGCCGCCGACGCCCCCGGCTGATACAGGAGACTGTAAATAATCTGTTGTCAGAGGTTTGCTTTCAAGCAACGTTATGGCTGTCGATCCTTTCCAGCAAAGCGGGAGCAATTGGAGAATGGCCCCGGTGGCTTGACAATGTAGGATGCTTTCCGCTTCAGGCAGGGGCGGCCATCGTGTGCACAAAAATGAACGGCAAAACATGCGCGGGCTTGCCCCGGCAGCGGAGCGGTGTCAAAAGAATGGCGGTACGAAGCGGCACACCAGGGGTGCCGTTTTTACACCGCCGTTTATTTATACCACCATGGCGGCTTTCAAGGTGGATAAGGACGCCAGGTGCCCATCCAGCATCGGAAGCGTCAAGTCCTCCATCTCCAGAGCCACATCCCCGTCATAGCCCCACATCCGTACCACGGAGAAAAATTCCTGCCACCACTGGACGCCGTGCCCGGCACCAACAGAGACATAATTCCAGGCCCGGCCGCGGAATTGGTCGATGGCTTTGGTGTCCAGCATTCCGTTGGGACCGGACATGCGGCGCTCTGGACGGGAGTCCTTGCCGTGGAGGTGGTAGATCGCGCCGCGCTCACCTAAGACCCGTGCCGCTTCAATGGGATCTCCCCCCATCCAAAATAGATGAGACGGGTCCAGATTCATACCGATGATGGGGCCGACCGCCTCCCGCAGGCGCAGCAGAGTCTCCGGGTTGTATACCAGCTGCATGCCGTGATTTTCCAGGGCGATCCGCTTGATGCCGCAGTCCTCCGCCATAGCGGCCAGCCGTTTCCAGGCGGGAATGGCAACGTCATTCCACTGGTACGCTAAAATGTCCTGTGTTTCCGGCGGCCAGGAGGTCGTGATCCATACGGGCGTTTTGTCTCCGGGACAGCCAGCGGGCAGACCACTCATCATGACGATTTTTTCCACGCCCAGCTGCTCCGCCAGCCGGAATGTCTTCTCCGTCACGTCCCAGTCCTTTTGATAAGCCAGAGGATTCCCTGAACAATTCAAAGCACACAGGGCGATCCCCCTGCGGCGCATCTCGTCATGCCAGCGGGTGCGGGCGGTTTCGGAGGAAACCAAGGCGTCCAGATCCGCGTGAGGTGCGGCGGACCAATTGCCTGTTCCGATCTCCACGGCCCGCACGCCTTGCGCCGCACAAAAATCCAACATCTCGGTATATGGCATGTCCAGCGTACAGGTTTTGATCGCAAGTCGCATAAATGACTCCTTTCTAATTGTGTATTTTGAGACGGGAAAGAACGAGCAGCATCGCCGGCATTCACAGCGATGCTGCTCTGAGAAAAGAAACTGAAAAAGCGCGCAGACACAGAGTTCCTTATTGCTTCCAGGGATCAATGAGGACTTTCATGCTCTCTTTGGTCATACTGGTCTGGATGGCTTTCTCGGCTTCCGCCAGGGGAAATACGTGGCTGAACAGCTTATCCCATGGGAAGCGGTCCTTTTCACGCAGCATCATCTCCATAACCGTATGATAACAGTTATGGGTATGATTTGTCATGCCGATAATGCGCAGATTATTGGCGCAGATCTCATGCACATTCACATCGACGCCGCCGCAGTCCACAAAGTTGCCGGGTTCCAGGTACATCCCGGCCTTACGGAGGTACTTCAAGCCCTCGGGAAACACCTCGGGGCGGCCCACGCATTCCACCACGATGTCGGCGCCGCGGCCATGCGTCTCGGCCTTGATCCGGGCGATTCGTTCCTCAGGAGTCGTCTTTTCCGAATTCATCACCACGTCGGCGCCGAAGGCCTTGGCGATCTCCAGCTTGTAATCGGAGATATCGGTGGCGATGATCTTTCCAGCGCCCATCATGCGGGCCATGGCGATGTGGGCGATACCCAGGGGGCCGCTGCCCTGGACGGCGACGGTGTCCCCGAAATTGAAGCCCTCCAGAGAAAAACCGCTGAATTCCCGGGCTTTTTCCAGGGTATAGGCCACACACATGACCTCCGTGAAGCAGGCCATGCTGTTGGGAAGTCCATCGGGGACCTTGTACACCCGCGTGCCGGGCTCGATGTACAGGTACTGGGAGAAGCCGCCGTACAGATGGTTGCCGTCGTTGCAAGAACGCATATTGCCATAGCTGAACTGCAAGTGCTCACACCAGGGATAGCTGGGGATATTTTTACAATACCAGCATTTGCCGCAGACGACGTCCGGACAGATGGTGACACGGTCTCCTACCTTCAGATAGTCGCCGTCATAGGAGAGGTTGCGGGCACCCTCTTCGTCGATTGCCACGATCTCCATGACGATCTCATGGCCCTGAATGATGGGGAAGGGCAGGTCGATCTCATTTTCCGTCCCCTTATATTGCACGGTCTCGCCGCGGTAGCTGTGCTTATCCGTGCCGCAGACGCCGGCCATCAAGACACGGCAGATCGCAGCGCCCTTTCCCAGGGGCGGCATATCGAATTCACGGATCTCCACATGGCCCGGCCTGGCCAGGACGGCGGCGCTCACTTTTGTATCCATCGGTTGGTATCCTCTCTTTCATGCAGATGTCTGCCGGTCTGTATGCATATGGCGCTGGCAGGACACGGCCTATGCGCCCATCCAGGGGTCGATCAGGACCTTCATGCTCTCCTTGGTCATACTGGTGCGGATGGCCTGCTCGGTCTCCTCCAAGGGATATCTGTGGCTGAAGAGCTTGCTCCAGGGGAACTGGTTCTGTGTCCGCTCCATCATCTCCATGACGGTCTTATATTTGGTGTGAGTATGGTTGTTCATGCCGATGATGCGCAGGTTGTTGGCGCAGATTTCATGGACATTGACGTTTGCGCTGCCGCAGTCCACAAAGTTGCCGGGCTCTATGTACATGCCCGCCTTGCGCAGATATTTCAGCCCCTCAGGGAACACCTCGGGCCGGCCCACACACTCCACCACGATGTCGGCGCCGCGGCCATGGGTCTCGGCCTTGATCCGGGCGATCCGCTCTTCAGGCGTCGTATTTTCCACATTCATCACCACATCGGCCCCGAAAGCCTTGGCGATTTCCAGCTTGTAATCGGAGATATCGGTGGCGATGATCTTTCCAGCGCCCATCATGCGGGCCATGGCGATGTGGGCGATACCCAGGGGGCCGCTGCCCTGCAAAACGACGGTGTCCCCGAAATTGAAGCCCTCCAGGGAAAAGCCGCTGAACTCCCGGGCTTTTTCCAGGGTGTAGGTCACGCACATGACCTCTGTGAAGCAGGCAAGGTCATTGGGCAGCCCGTCAGGCACTTTATACAGCCGGGCGCCCGGTTCGATATACATGTACTGGGAGAAGCCTCCGTAGAGCTGCTTTCCCGTGTTGCAGGAGCGATTATGGCCATAGTGGAATTGGGCTTTTTCACACCAGGGGTAGCTGGGCATGTTTTTGCAGTACCAGCATTTTCCACAGACCACATCCGGACAGATGGTAACGCGGTCTCCCACCTTCAGATAGTCGCCGTCATAGGAGAGGTTCCGGGCGCCCTCCTCGTCGATCTCCACGATTTCCATCACCAGCTCGTGGCCCTGAATAATGGGAAAGGGAATGGAAAATTCATCCGGAGTCCCCTTGTACTGCACGGTCTCCCCACTGTATGTATGCTTATCAGTACCGCAGACACCGGCCATCAGAATTTTGCAGATCGCCGCGCCTTTTCCCAGAGTTGGCATCTGAAATTCCTGGATCTCGATTTTCCCGGACGCCACGGTAACAGCTGCCTTCAATTTTTTCTCCATGTGTGCTCCTCCTTAACATATGGACGCCGACACGCTCGGTAGGACGTCCTTTGTGCGCTATGTTTTGCGAATGATGATCTCCGGCTCGAATATCACCTGATTGACCTTTCGGTATGGCTCTTTTGAGGTGATGATTTCCATCAGCAGCTTCATGCCCTGGGAACCAATCTGGTAATCCGCCTGAGCGATGGTCGTCAGCGGATAATCCAGATATTGATCGTTCTCAATGTTGTCATAGCCGACGATACTGATCTCGTCCGGAATTTTATATCCCCATGCTCTGGCCGCGCTAAGCGCGCCAATCGCAACAATATCCGAAGAACAAAACAGTCCGATGGGAGGACGGTAGGATTTTAAAATCTGTTCCAGAGAACGCAGCCCATCCTTAAGTGTCAAATTGTCATACAAAATGTGATTTTTGGAAAACGGAAGGTTTTTCTCACGAAAGGCCATCTGGAGGCCCTGAGTCCGTGTCACCGCGACGGAGATGTCCTGCGGGCCGCTTAGAAAAAAGACGTTGTGCTTCCCCTGTTCCAGGAGATATTTCCCGGCTAGGTACGCGCCGCGGAAATCGTTGTTGATGACATAGCTGGCGGAATTATTCGCCGCGCTGCACCGGGAGAGGATCAAAAAGGGAATGTCCAGGTTCCGATACAGCTCCTCATGGACCGGAACGGTCAGAATGCCAGCTACATTCAAGCGTTGGATCATATCCAGTTGCTGCAATTCCAGCTCAGGATTTTCACCGGTATTGCAGGTCACGACAGAATACCCATGGGTGCGGGCAATGTCCTCGACACCGCGCCAGAGCCGGGCAAAATACGGATTTGCCACATCCGGGACCAAAAAGCCTATGATCTGGGGCCTTTCCTCCCACAGAGTCCGGTCGATCTGACTGGAATGATAGTGGCCGGCGCGGGCGACCTCAATGATCCTGCGGCGGGTGCTTTCTGAAATCTCTGTACTCTGATTCAGGGCTTTTGAAACGGTGGATACAGAAACTCCCGCGATTGCGGCAATTTCTTTCAATGTCATTTTTTTCGCCATGTGTGTCTCCCTTTTGGTTCTGAATTCATGATGGATACCTGTTTTACAGCTGATTTCATTCAGTATAAGAAAACAGAAACACCCCGTCAAGAAACGCACACTGGTATCATATGGAATCCCAGCCAGGGGCAGGGAAAAGCCGCAGAGAAGGCACCTCCCTGCCCCTGGCTGCCGGTCATTTATTCGGAAAGTTTACCGTTTAATGCCAATCCAAATAGTCATTGGCATTTTCAGCAGTGACCATGGAGCAGGGGGTGTACATATCTTCGGCAGCGGTGCCGTTGATGATCATCTCATACAGGGCTTTCACACCCTCCTCGGCCATAACGCCGGGAGTCTGGGCCACGGTGGCAGTCATGCCGCCGTCGATGATGGACTGCGCGCCGGCGGGGGAGCCGTCAAAGCCGATGACTTTCACATCGCGGCCGGTGGCCTGCACAGCGGTTGCCGCGCCCATGGCGCCGGTGTCGCTGGTCACATAGATGCACTTCAGATCGGGATAAGCGGTCAGCAGATTCTCAGCAATGCCCATGGCAGTACCCTGGTCGCCATTGCAGGGCTGGATATCGCCCACCAGCTCAACGTTGGAAGCGCCCTCCAGACCGTCGATATAGCCATTGTTACGGTCGGTGTGGCACTGGTTGCCCAGCGTGCCGGTAATGATGGCCACCTGGCCGTCGATGTTCTCAGCGGTCCACTGGCCGGCCAGGAAGCCGCCGTCATAGTTATTGGTGCCGATAAACGCAGCGACCTCGGCGCCCTCATCGGCATTGGTGTCCAGGCAGATCACGGGAACATTTTTCTCGTTGGCTTTCTTAATGGTGTCCACCACCTCGGCGGTGCCGCAGGGAACGATCAAAACTCCGTCAACGCCCTTTTCCAGATAGGACTCGAACATGGTGATCTGTTCGTTGACACCATCCTCAGAGGGGGGAGCGGAACAGACGATCTCAACGGTGTACTCATCGTTGGAGAGGGAGGCTGCCGCCGCCTCGGCGAATTTCTGCATGGCCACGAAATAGGGATTGGACAGAGTCTTAGGCAGCAGTGCGATGGTGATTGTTTTTCCGGCTGCATCAGTCTGCGCGGGCTGCTCATCATTGGAAGGGGCTTCGGTGGTTTTGCCGCCGCAGGCAGTCAGGGCAAAACACATTGCCAGAGTCAGAAGTAGAGCGATCCATCTTTTCATGCGAGTGTCCTCCTAATATTTTATGTATCTCAAAGCAAGTCCACTTGCTGTTGAGTCTTGGATAGGTCAGTTGACCTTTTTAGCGGCCCTGGCCTTGCGCTGCACGTCCACGATGACCGCGATCAAAATGACCGCGCCGGTGATCATTTGCTGATAGTATGTGGAGACGTCCAGCAGAACGATGGCGTTTCGGATGATGGCCACCACAATGGCGCCCATCACTGTGCCGATGATGCCGCCCTCACCGCCCAGAACCGATGTGCCGCCCAGCACGGACGCGGCCACAGCCTCCATCTCATAGGACTGCCCGGCAGTAGCCTGTGCCGCACCCAGGCGCGCCACATATACCACGCCGGCGATGGCTACCATAATGCCGGAGATGATATATACCTTGCATTCATTCCAACGGGTCTTGATACCAGAGAGACGGGCTGCCTCTCGGTTGGAGCCAACGGCCAGAATATACCGGCCGGTGGCCGTGTAGGACAGGATAAACTGGCCGATCACAGCGGCGATGATAAAAATAATAACCGGAACCGGAATACCCAGCAGATCGCCGCCGCCGATCCACTTGAACGAACTGTTGGTGATGGCGATAGGGCTGGCTTGTGTAATGACAAGCGTCAGACCGCGGCAGAGATACATGGTACTCAGTGTCATGATAAAAGGCGGGATCTTCAGGCAGGAGACGACCACACCATTGGCGGCACCGATAGCCGCGCCAACCAGAATGCCCGCCAGGATCGCCAGGAAGATGGAACCTGAATTCTCCACGATATAGGCGGAGACCACGCCCACTAGCGCCAGCAGAGAGCCCTGGCTCAAATCAATGCCGCCGGTCATCAGGACAAAGGACATGCCCAGGCCCATGATGACATAGACGGCGGCCTGCCGCAGAATGCTGAGAATGTTGCTGGTGGTGAGGAACATAGGGTGTGCGAAAGACAGGGCTACCATCAGTACGACCAGAGGCACGGCCGCGGAGATCCAGGGGTAATCGAAGTGAAATTTCCGCCGCTTCGGCGTTAAATCTTTATTTTCCTTGCTTTGTGCCATTTCACATTTTCCTCCTCAAATGGAATAACTCATGATTTTCTCCTGTGTGGCGTCCGCACGGTCGATATTGGCGGTGATGCGCCCGTCCCGCATCACAATGACGCGGTCACAGATGCCAAGGATCTCCGGCAGCTCCGAGGAAATGACGATGACCGCCGCCCCTTGGCCCACAAGGTTATTGATGATCTGGTAGATCTCGCTTTTCGCGCCCACATCAATGCCGCGGGTAGGCTCGTCGAATATGTAGATGCTGGCTTCTGAGCAGAGCCACTTGGCAAACACAACTTTCTGCTGATTCCCGCCGCTGAGGAACTTGCTCAGCCGGTTGATCCCCGGCGTTTTGATGCGGAGCTTGTCCCTGTATTCCTCGGCAGCATCCCGCTCCTTCTTGCCGTCCAGGATGAATCCCCTCTTGAACTTCCGCTGCAAAGACGGAAGAGAGATGTTTTCCTTTACGGATTTGGTAAGGATCAGCCCCTCTGTCTTCCGGTCCTCGGGCAGGTAGCCGATGCCGTTGGCGATGGCCTCGGCGGGATTGGTGACTTTCACTTTCTGTCCATTGATAAAGATCTCTCCGGAAGTTCTGGGAATGGCGCCAATGATAGCCTTGGCAGTGGAGGTCCGGCCGGAGCCGACTAAGCCGGAAAAGCCCAGCACCTCCCCCTTCCGCAGGGTGAAAGAGATATCATAGATCGTGTCAGGCACCTGGATGTCCTTTACTTCAAACATCACATCGCCGATGCGGCTTTCCCGGTGGGGGAATTTTTCCTCCAAGGTCCTGCCTACGATCATGTTAATGATTTGATCCATGTCGGCGGTTTTGCAGTTTTCGATTTCGCCCGTCAGCTCACCGTCCCGGAAAACAGTGGCTCTGTCGCCGATTTGCTTGATCTCTTCCATCCGGTGGGACACGTAAATAAATGTGACGCCGGTCTTCTTCAGCGTTTCAATGATTCGGAAGAGATTGCTGATCTCATTGTCAGAGAGGGAGGAGGTCGGCTCGTCCAGGATCACGATAGAGGGATTCTGGGAAAACACTTTGATGATCTCCACGATCTGCTGGTCCGCTACGGATAGCTTGCGCACCTGCGCATGGGGATCGATATGCGTAACCCCCAGCTCGCTGATCCAGCGCTCACATTCCGTGTACGTCCGCTTCCAATCAATAGTACCAGAGGCATTCCGCAGCTCCCGTGTCAGAAATACATTTTCCGCCACGTTCAGATGCGGGATCAGGCTGTTCTCCTGAAAGACTGTTCCGATCCCGAGCTTTCGGGACTGCAAAGTGTCATGGATTTTAACGGGTGCGCCGTTCAGATAGATCGTTCCACCCTCGTCCGCCTGGTAGACGCCGGTCAGGATTTTGATAAGAGTCGACTTGCCTGCGCCGTTTTCTCCCAGCAGAACATGCACATCACCACGGTGTATCTCAAAAGATATATTTTTCAGTGCTTTTACACCGGGAAATGTTTTGGAAATGTTTTCAAACCGTAAGATACTGTCGGACACAACGAATGCACCTACTTTCCAGGCAGAGAATTTTGCTGTTTTGCACAATTAAAATTATAGATAAGCGTGGTCATTATTCAATGATTTACGAGCGAAAAAAATTTCTAAACAGCGAAATTTTTTGCGAAAAGTGAGGCTTTTAGACAACATTTTGTAAACAAAAAAGAGAATAAAGCCTCTGTTACCACGCTGCCGAAGAAAATTTTCCAGAAAAATGAAGCGCTTTTGTGAGATAAGCGCACAGTGAATGGCATTGGCGGTTCCCCATAAGCTGTTGAAGGCTTAAAAAATATGGAAACATCTACTTAAATCAATGGAAATTCTGATGCAGTTCCGCGCTGGGGCGCGAAACGAGTTCCATCGCATGGCTATTTCTATGAATTGGGTGTTCACCATGAAAGAGCCGGAGGCAGCTGCCGATTTGGAAGCCGCAAAATGCCGGCGATCCTCTTCCGCCGGAAAGATCAAGGGGGGAGCTGGCATCGGTACTAAAAAAGAGAGACGTTCAGCTGTTCGGCTTTTTACTGGGCATCGTTATTCTGCTGGCTCTGGAACAGCCGAAAAAGCTGACCGCTCAACGGGAAGTCACAGGGCAGGCTGCTTTCATGAAGAATGACCTCCATACGGACGAAGCATAATTTTATGAAAAAGTAAAACAACACGTTTCTTGTATCCAGTGTACTGACGATACTCAGCTCACAGCTGATCGTTAAAGTGAGCGGCCGGCTCTATCGTCTGGTCATCACCAATATTGACGGCTTCGGGGGGGCGGCTTTTATACGGCCGACTATCAGATCTATACCATGCTGCTGGCATTTCCTCCGTGGGGATCCCCAATGCGATTGCAAAGCTGATAGCGGCGGAAGCGGCAGTTGGCAACTGGCAGCGGGCCCGCGAAATATTCCAAACGGCGCTGCTGCGGGGGGCCGTCAAGGTCACGCTGAATCTGATCCTGATCCGTATCCCGTAGATCAACATTTACAGTGCGCCCGTGGCCTCCGCCGTCTGCTTTTTCCGGCTGCGCCGGGCGCTGCCGCTGTCTCTGCCGGTGGGGAAATATTTGCTGAGACCCGCCGCTTACGCGGCGGCTATGGGTATTGCCGCGAAAATCGGTTATTGGTGGCTGCATCAATGCGCTGGCTCCAATACGGCGGCGTTGCTGGCAGTGCTGCTTGCGCCTGCACTGTATGCGGCGCTTATTCTGGTGTGCAAGGGCGTGACGGCGGAGGATCTGCGCGCTTAAAACCTTATTTGATATGTATCTGTTTACTGCCGATTCCGAAATGCAACATGATTCTTGTCGCAAGAGTTTAAGAACCTGTATTCATAACCGGGGAATGCCGGATGGACGAGGATTTTTCTCGTCAGACAAGGAGATTTTCCGCAGCCATACTGACGTATGGCAAGGGAAAGCGACGCCGTATGGC
>JAETOQ010000166.1 GCA_021771635.1 Oscillospiraceae bacterium
AACGCCTGCCGGTTGCCGAGGGTCTGCTGGTACACGTTGTAGCGGTCGGTCTGCTCACCGGGGGAGAGCGTGTTGGAAATGATCGTGGACAGCGGCGTGACCGTCAGCGTGGTTTGAAGGACATACCAATCGTAGGGATCGCCGTCACTGTCATAGCGGGTTTCCACAATGACTTCTCGTGTGAGCTGGTACTGCTCCCCGAACAGCCGCGCGATCTCCGCCTGGACCTGCTCAAAGGCAAAGGCGTTGAACATGGTGGAGAGATAGCCCATCAGCTCATAGGGGTTATGGCTGATCTCCCCGATGTTGTAGCGGTATTCGTCATAGCCGGGGTAATTTTCCTCGGTTTTGTCAATGTCCATCTGCAAATCCGTCTCCATTTCCGTGTAGTAGAGGTCAGAATTGCAAATGTCCTGCTCATTCGCCATATAGGAGGCGGAAATATAGGAGGACTGGAAACCGGAGAGCATAGCGGTACAAGAGGTCATGCCAGCGGCAAAGAACACCACCACCATAGCCAGCATCGCCACCACAGCCAACAGGGATTTCCGCGCCGCCATATACTGCTGAACGGCCCGGACGATCTGCCCGGTGGCCTGCACCACGTTTTGGGTGAAATGCGCCGTCTGCTTTGCCTCATGCGCGGCCTGGGCATACTTCCGCTTGATTTTCTGTTTCTGCATCCACTTGGCGAGGGCATTTTTCCGCTGCAACTCCGGGTTATCCCGGAGGGCAGTCTGCCATGCCAGATTGATATTTTCCTTCGCCGCCCGCTGTTCCGCTTGGCGCAGAGCGCGGTAGGGCTTGGAGCGGCGGCGGTTCCTCTGCCAGCGCAGCGCCCGCCCCACGCCCTGCTCCGCAAACAATTCGCTTTTGTGGGTGGCCTCTACTGCTACATTCTGCCGCTCAGATTCATGGATTTTTCCGTGGAGCTTCATCACCGCCGCCGTTTTCGCCATACCACCGGCGCGGGCGGGCAGAGAGGGAGGCCGATATTCCGGCAAGACCTCCTGCTCAAAATGCAGACGACGGCGGGGTTTGCCCGTTTCGCCGTCCGGCTCCGGCTGAAAGGACAGACGGCGCTTGGTGGGGAGATCAGCCCGCGCTTGTTCCACCTGCCCCTCCGCCCGTTCCACCCGGCGCACAGCCTTCTGATAGCTCCGGCTG
>JAETOQ010000072.1 GCA_021771635.1 Oscillospiraceae bacterium
GGAGCGGAAGGAGGGGGAAGGATGAGGGCGGCGAGTGACCAGGACATTCTGGCCGCGCTGGAGGGCATCGTGCGGATGCAGCGCACCATCCGGAGCGGGCTGGACGTATGCGTCAATACCGGGCTTGTTTTTGTCCGGGTCTACTATGGCAACCTCCCGGAGAGCATCGCCCGTCGCCTCACGGAGATCAGCCCGGTCGCCCTGGCAGCTATTCCCGGGGCGACCTCCTTCCAGGGCACTGAGAAGGCCCGGAAGAACATCGCCACGAATGTGGCGAGCGACGCCGCCTTTGCCCAGGCAATCCGGGCGACGAACAGTTACCGCAAGAAGCTGGGCTTCGGGCCCCTGGGGGCCGACGGCCAGCCGGAATACACGGAAGGAGGCAGCAGCAGTGAGTAACAGCGAACAGGTAGGGCGCGTGTGCCCGGTCTGCGGGCGGAGGTATAAGGAACCGCCCGCCCTTTCCCGGAGGGACAACGCCACGGACATCTGCCCGGACTGCGGGATGATGGAGGCCCTGGCCTCCATTCCACAGAGGCGGGAGGGGCCCGCCGAGCGCACCAGGAGGGCCGTGTACGCCACAGAAAACAAGTGGGCGATTGAAAACTTCAACGCCACCCACAGCTAAACACATGAGCGGAAAGTATGTAGCTTCAGTTAGCCTGGGGAAAGACAGCCTGGCGATGATACTTTACATCCTCGAAAATGGGCTCCCGCTTGATGAAGTTCTTTTTTACGACACAGGGATGGAGTTTTCTGCTATCTATAGGAACCGTGACCGTTTAGCCATAATTCTGGAGCAACGAGGGATTGTATTTACTGAGCTGAAGCCCAAAAAAGCCTTTTTGTACGATATGCTGGAACGCCCAGTAATATCCAAGAAAAAAGGGAGCCACAACGGATATGGCTGGTGCGGCGGTAAATGCCGCTGGGGAACAGAGTGGAAAATCGAGGCCCTTGACGCTTATGCAAAAGATGCTGTGGAGCACTATGTTGGGATAGCGGCAGACGAGACACCCAGATTAAAAAAGCTCCAGGCTCCGAAGTGTTCCCCGCTTGCACAGGCGAAAATGACTGAAGCAGACTGTTTAGTTTTTTGCCGGGAGCGTGGCTGGAGCTGGATAGAGGAGTCACCCAGAACAGAGAGCGGATATATTGATCTCTATGATATTCTTGACCGCGTTTCTTGTTGGTGCTGTGCAAACAAAAATCTCCGAGAGCTCCAAAACATCTATTACTATCTGCCGAAATACTGGGAACGGCTCTTGCATCTCCAAAGCAAACTCGAAAGACCGATGAAGGCATACAAAAATAAAAAATATGGCGAATACGGGAACCTGTGGCGACTCAATGAGATTTTCGCTCAGGAAAGGAGGCAACGGTCATGCTGACCATCACCCTCCAGGTGAGGGCTCCGCCCGGTCAGGCGATCGGCATCAAGGAGGACATCGCTATGAGGCTGGAGCCACTGGGAGATGTGCGCGTGGTGTCCATCACCGAGGACATACCAGAGCAACTCCACATAGCGGGCTACGGGGCTATACAAGACCCGCCGAAGCGTTAGGGGGCATGGGAATGGCAAAGAAGCAGAAGCGGCTCACGCAGCGCGAGAAGGCCGAGAGAGCGGCCATTAAAAAGCAGCTCCAGGCGGATGGAGTCCTCCCTCCCGACAAACCCCGGCTAAACCGGGGAAAGTTCGCCCGGGAGACCTGGGCGGCGTTCGAGACGTTTTACACCTCCGAGCGCATCCGGGCGGAGTTCTCGCTCATTAAGGCGATCGGCTTCATGGTAGGCCCGGATATGAAGAAGGTCACGCCCGAGGAGGTCGGCGTCCTCAAGCTGCTTAAGCTGGCGGTTGAGTACAACGCTTTTCTCAGAAAACTTGAGAGCGAGGGCCGCACGAAGTACAACTACGGGGAGCTCATTGAGGAGGTCATTCTCCCCATCACCAACTTATAGGAGGTAAAACCACCATGGCAAAACTGACACCCGACGCGACGAGGACGGAGTGCGGCCTCGTCATCAATGAGAAGATCATCCCCTGGGGGGCCAAGTGGCCCAAGGACTCGGGGAAATACAAGAAGGGCCAGAAGTTCAAGGCAGACAAGCGGCTCTCCGAGGGCACCGGCAAGGTGGCGGGCATCACCATCCACAACACCAACGACCTGGAGAACGTGGAGGAGGACGCGGAGCAGTACACCCGGGCGACATGGCCCAACGCCAACATGAACGACTCCCGCGTCCATTACTACGTGGACGATATCAATGCGTGGCAGAACCTGGAGGACACCGAGGTGGGCTGGCACGCCGGGGACGGCAGCGGCCCGGGAAACGGGACAACCATCGCGATCGAGATCATCATGGACGGCTCCGGGAGCAAAGAAGACCTGGGAGCCGAGGCTAACGGTGTCATCCTGGCCGCGCTGCTGCTGAAGAAGTACGGCCTGACCACGGAGCAGCTCTATACTCACAACCACTGGGCGGGACGCCCCGACAAGATCGTCCAGGGGGCCCGAAAAAACTGCCCGCTCTACATCCTCCCTCACTGGGAGCAGTTCAAGGCCAGGGTCGCCGCAAAGCTGGCGGAGCTCAACGGATCGGGCACCGACGCCCCCGTCGAGGAGGTCAGGACGGCGATCATGGGCGAGGCCCGGGCCACGGCCCAGCAGATGGCCCTCTACTGCCGGAGCAAGAACGCCGAGCCGAAGATCACCAGCTGCTCCCTGGAGGAGCTGGCGGAGATGTATCTGGAGGAGGGCACGGCCGAGGGCGTCCGTGGCGATGTGGCCTGGGCCCAGAGCCTCCATGAGACCGGTTTCTTCAAGTTCGGTGGCATCGTCCAGCCGGGGCAGAACAACTTCGCTGGCATTGGGGCCCTGAATGGGAATGCAGCGGGACAGGCGGCGACCTTCCCCGACCCGCGCACCGGCGTCCGGGCCCAAATCCAGCACCTGAAGGCATACGCCTCCAAGGAGCCGCTGGTGAACGCCTGTGCTGACCCGCGTTTCTCTCTGGTAGCCCGGGGCTGTGCCGAGTATGTGGAGTGGCTGGGAGCCTCCGACAATCCCCAGGGCAAGGGCTGGGCGGTACCGGGCAAGGGCTACGGGGCCAGCGTGGTCAAGCTGCTGGGGGCGATCATGGCCCAGGAAACGCCGCAGGGCCCCGCAGAGTCCCCGGAGCCCGACCCCCTGGCCCAGTTCCCCGAGTGGCAGCGGGAGGGCCTGACGAGGCTTGTGGAGGCCGGTATCATCAACAGCCCGGACGTCTGGGCCGCTCGCTACGGGACGCAGATCACGGTCGGCGAGATCTTCGGCATCCTGGGCAAGGTGTGCCAGAAGCTGGATGAGTAACAGGAAGGAGAGATTCGGCGTGGACGAGCTATCAAAAGAATTGACGATTGAAATGTTCTCGGATGGCCTGTGGAGGGAAATTGCCCAAGCAATCGGGGTTGAGAACGTTTACAAGCTCGCAAAAGTAACGGGCGGCGTAACAGTTTACATTCCAAGGCCCGAAAGTATTGTTCGTCCTGTGCGGGATGCTCACATCAAAGCCGAATTTAATGGTTTTAATCATATTGAACTGGCCGAAAAGTACGATGTGACCGAGCGATGGGTGCGGGCGCTGTGCGGCCTTGGTGTCACAGAGGGACAAATCGGCCTTTTTGAGGATTGGGACAACACATCTCAGAACTAAATCCAGGAATTACTTCATAAGGACATTTCCAAAAAAACGCAGTACCATAAGAGTACGGGTAAAGCCCGTACTCTTATTTTGCGCCAATGAAGGAGGCAGTAAAAAATGGACAAAAGCATCATCATCAGCACTGCGAGCACCATGCTCGTGAACATCGCCCTTGCCCTCATTGCCCTTGTCGGGGCTTACGCGGTGTTCTACATTCAGCGTGCCGCCGCCAAGGTGAAGGCGCAGACGAAGCACATTGAGGACACAGCAGCCCGGGAACTGCTGGAAAATGCCCTGGATGACGTCCTCAACCTCGCCACGGTCTCGGTCAATGCCATGGAGCAGACCACGGCCCAAGCCGTCCGGGACAAGGTCAAGGAGGGCAAGGCTGACCGAGAGGAACTGCTCGAGTTGGGCCGGAAAGTCTTCCGGGAGGTCAAGGCCGCGATTGCGCCGGAAGCCCAGCGGGTCATCACGCAGAACCTCGGCAGCTTCGACGACTACCTGACCAAGTGCATCGAGGACGCCGTCCTCAAGGTCAAGCGGGACGATCCCTACCTGACGCTCTCCGGGGCCCTGCTGGACGGCATTGACGAGGCCAAGGTGAAGGAGAACACCCCCGGAACTGCCGCCGAGTAAGGAGGCCCACATGGACATCGCCCAGATCACTGCCGCTATCGGCGCGGCGGCATCGCTGCTCTGCACCCTGATCGTCGGGGCCCTGACCTACTTCATCAAGAAAACTCTGACCTCCCTGGAGGACGCGGACAAGAAGAACGCCGCCGACATCCAGGCGGAGGCCCAGAAGCGGGAGCAGGAGCTGAAGGAGCTGAATAGCCAGCTCAGCGACCTGAAGAGCGATCTGCCGCTGGTCTACACCTTGCGGGAGGATTTCATTCGCAGCATGAACAGCGTCGACCACAATATCAGCGGGCTCGACCAGAAGGTCGACCAGATTCTCCGTCTTATCACATCCTTCGGAAAGGAGGGATAATTTATGGCCTTTTTGGATGAAAACACCGAGCTGGAGGTGGAGAAGAACAAAGCGATCCGGGGCTATATCGTGCGGGCCCTGGCCCGGGGCAACAACGGGGCCCTGCTGGTTCGCCAGATCGTCAATGCGCTTATGGCGGACAACCTCATCATGACCCCGGACATCGGCAAATATCTCAAGTACCTGGAGGACGGCGGTTATGTCGAGTTCACCAACCGCTCCGTCAACGCCTACAACGCCTACCGGAAGGATGCTGTGGTGCAGCTCACCAAGAAGGGCATCGACTTGGTGGAGGACACCATCCAGGACGGTGGGGTCAATGTCTGAGAAGAAACGCCGGAGGGGTCGTATACATTCCACCGTAGACGACCTCCCGGAGCCTCTCAAGTCACAGTTCGAGGTGAAGCTGGCAAACCCGGCGAACACCTACAACGAGCTCTCCGAATGGCTGAAGGGCGAGGGCTACTCCATCAGCAAGTCGGCGATCGGACGGTACGCAGTGCGAACGAGGGAGGCAGCGCAGCGCGTGGCCGAAACCCTCCAACGCACCCAGGCGATCGCCCAGGCTGTGGAAGCGCACCCAGACCTGGATTATACCAAGGCGGCGGAGCTGGTGCTCATGGACGGCCTCATGCAGCGGGTGAGCACCGCCGAGGAGGAGTTTGACGAAATGCCGCTTGATAAGGCCGGACGGCTGATTGCATCCCTGGCCCGGAACGCCACCTATGAAAAGCGCGTCCGGGCCGACCTGAAGAAGAAGGCGGAGCTGGCCTTTGACCAGATGGAGGCAGAGCTCATGACGGCAATCAAGCAGCACCCGGAGCTGGCGGGCGAGCTGCATGACGTTCTGGCCCGGGCGCGGGAGAAGGTGCTGACCGATGGCGAAGATTGACCTGAAGGAATACCTGGAGCGTCTGGAGGAGCCGGAAGACCGGGAAGCGGTCGCCAACCGTGACTATCAGCGGAAGCTCTTTCTCGAATATGTTGTCCGCGACAGCAATTTCCCCGAGCATCGGGCGGAGCTCCTCCGGGACTTCGAGGCCGGGAAGGAACTGACCGGGCCGAAGGGACTGCGCCGGAAGCTCGGCGCGATCGACCTGGAGTATTTTGGGCGGGCCTACCTCGCGCACTACTTTGTCCGAAGATCTCCCGCGTTCCACGGCGAGCTCGACCGCATCTGGCGGGAGGGCGTCCTGAAGGGGCTTGACCCAACCGTCGCCGCGAAGGAGATCAGCCGGGCGGATGGCTGCAGGAGGGCGATCGAAGCTCCCCGTGGCCACGCCAAGAGCACGACCTTTACCTTCAAGGACTCCATCCACGCGGCGGTCTACGCCTACAAGCACTATGAGATCATCCTCTCCGACAGCTCCGAACAGGCCGAGGGCTTCCTGGCGGACATCAAGACCGAGTTCGAGGAGAACGCAGCTCTCCGGGAGGACTTCGGGGAGCTGGAGGGGAAGGTCTGGAAATCGTCGGTCATTCTGACCGCCAACGGGGTCAAGATCGAGGCAATCGGTTCCGGCAAGAAAATCCGTGGACGCCGCCACAAGCAGTGGAGGCCAGACCTCATCGTCTGCGACGATCTGGAGAACGACGAGAACGTCAACACGCCGGAGCAGCGCAAGAAGCTCCGGGACTGGTTTTACAAGGCGGTCTCCAAGGCGGGCGACACCTACACGGACATCGTCTACATCGGGACGCTGCTGCACTTTGACGCGCTGCTGGCCAACGTCGCCAAGAATCCCAGCTATAAGGCGGTCAAGTACCGGGGCGTCATCAGCTTCGCCACCAACAGCGAGCTCTGGGACGCCTGGGAGAGCATCTTTACCGACCTCGCCAACGAGAACCGGCAGGATGAGGCCCGGGCCTTCTATGAGGCGAACCGGGAGGCGATGCTGGAAGGAACCGCCGTCCTCTGGGAAGAAAAGCTGTCCTATTACGACCTCATGGTGATCCGCATTTCCGAGGGCGAGGCCAGCTTCAACAGTGAAATCCAGAACGACCCCATTGACCCGGAAAACTGCACCTTCCAGGAGGAATGGTTTGACTTCTGGGATGACGACGGAAAGCAGCAGCCGGACTTCTCCGACCCGCGCTTCTTGTTCATCGGGGCCAACGACCCCTCCCTGGGCAAGAACAAGAAGTCGGACACCAGCTCCATTTTCGCGCTGGCCAAGGACACCATCACCGGCTATATCTACGTTGTGATCGCGGACGTGGCCAAGCGGAAACCCGACCAGATCATTGAGGACGCACTGGAGGCGAGTCGCCGCCTGAAGCGCGACTTCAAACGGCCCTACTACAAGTTCGGCGTGGAGACGGTGCAGTTCCAGTATTACTTCGCGGAGATCATGCGGCAGCGGGCGGTGGAGGCTGGCGAGTACCTTCCCATCGAGGAGATCAACAGCACCCAGAATAAAGACGCCCGTATCCAGTCGCTGCAGCCCTTCGTGAAAAATGGCTACATCAAGTTCAGCAAGAAACACAAGACCCTCCTGAAGCAAATGACCGAGTACCCCATGGGCAAGAACGACGACGCCCCGGACGGGCTCCAGATGGCCGTGAAGCTGGCCCTGGACATCAAGGTCGGGCGGAGGGTCGAATACAAGAGCGTCATCGCCCGCGCCCTGGACTTCCGGCGCGGAGCCTACTAAGGAGGCGAGAGCTATCATCCAAGAGAACACCATCATCCACGGCGACAGCCTCACAGTGCTCCGGGAGATGGAGGCCGGGAGCGTGGACGCGATCATCACCGACCCGCCCTACGGCATCAACTACGTTTCCCAGACTGGAGCCAAAATCAAGAACGACAAGTCGCCCTTTATCTGGTTCCTCTATGACGCTTTCCGGGTTCTTAAATCCGGGGAGTCGGGCCGGGGCTCCCTGGTCTGTTTCACCCGCTGGGACGTGCAGCAGACCTTCATCGACGCGATGAAGCTGGCGGGCTTCCAGGTCAAGAGCGAGGTGATCTGGGACAAGGTATTCCATGGCATGGGCGACACCAAGGCGGCGTTCGCTCCCTCCCACGAGAACATTATCTTTGCGGTCAAGGGGAAATTCAGCTTTCCCGGGCACCGTCCGAAAGACCTTGTCACCTTCCGGAAGATCAACAGCTCCCAGATGGTACACCCGACCGAGAAGCCCGTGGGCCTCCTGGCCAACCTCATCACCAGCGTCACCAAGCCCGGCGACCTCATCCTCGACCCGTTTGCCGGGAGCGGCTCCACCCTGGTCGCCGCCAAGAAGACCGGACGGCGGTTCATCGGCGTGGAGATGGACGACGACTACTACCAGATCGCGCAGCGGCGCGTTGAGGAGGCCGTGGAATGAGCAGAAGAAAGCAGCGGCGGCAGAACGCCCAAGCCCCGCCCGCACCCCTGCGCCGTCCTGATATTCAGGAGATCGCCGTCGCCCATGTGACGGATAAATACAGTGAATACCCCAGCAATGGCCTCACCCCTGTCAAGCTGGCGGAGATACTCAAGGAAGCTGACGCGGGCGACGTGCTGCGGCAGATGGAGCTGTTTGAGGAGATGGAGGAAAAAGACCCCCACCTGTTCAGCCAGCTTCAGACCCGGAAGAACGCCGTCACCGGCCTGGACTTCGAGATCATCCCGTTCAGCGACGATCCCCGGGACAAGGAGATCGCCGCCTTCATCGAGGAGCAGCTCGGCGGCATGGAGGGCTTCGAGGACGTGGAGAACGATCTGCTGGACGCGATCGGTAAGGGCTTCGCTGTTTCGGAGATCATGTGGGGCTATGACGAGGGGCACGTTGTCGCCACCCAAATCAAATCCCGGCACCAGAAGCGGTTCTTCTGGGATAGCCTGGACGACTCGTTCAAGGTACGCACCCAAGAACACACCGAGGGGCTGCTGCTCCCGGCGAACAAGTTCATCGTCCACAAGTACAAGGCCCGCAGCGGGCACACCTCCCGGGCGGGTATCCTCCGGGTCGTGGCCTGGATGTACCTGTTCAAAAATTACGATCTGAAGGACTGGGTCAGCTTCGCCGAGGTCTATGGCCTCCCGCTCCGGCTGGGCAAGTATGCGCCAGGAGCGAGCGAGGCCGACAAGGTGGCCCTCATGCAAGCTCTCATCCAGATCGGCGCGGACGCAGCGGGCATCATCCCGGACGGCACCACCATCGACTTCATCACCACGGAGAAGACCAGCTCCACCGACCTCTATGAACGGCTGGCCCGTTACTGCGACGAGCAGATCAGCAAGGCGATCCTGGGCCAGACCCTCACCTCAGACTCGGGCGGCGGCAGCTACGCCCAGAGCAAGACTCACAACGACGTCCGGCACGATCTGACCGTGGCCGACTGCAAGGCCCTGGCCTCCACCCTCCGGCGCGACCTCATTCGCCCTCTCTGCATTTTCAACTTCGGCGAGGACAAGCGCATCCCCAAGATACAGTTTGACTGCGAGGAAGGGGAAGATCTGGAGCGGACTGCCAACATCCTGGATGTGCTCATCGGGAAGATCGGACTGCGGGTACCTACCAGATACATTTACAAGAAGTTCAGCATCCCGGAACCGGAGGCCGACGAGGAAATCGCCTCCCCCCGGGCTGCAGCGGGGGCGGGCGTCCTCCCCTTCAAACAGAAACCGCCCGCACCATCTATTGTGCTGAAGGCCGGAGCCGACGCAGAGCCCGGTACCCAGGCGCATATCGACCGGCTGGCCGACGCCGCCGTCAGGCGCGGGGCTGGCTGCTTCAAAAAAGCCTTCGCCCCGGTTCTCAAAATAATTGAGAATGCGGGGAGCCTGGAGGAGCTTCGGGCCATGATGGAGGACGAGAAGGCCGTCGCCGAGCTCTACAAGGCGATGGACGTCACCCAGGCGGAGGAGCTGCTCCAGAAGGTTATGGTGTACGCCAACCTGGAGGGGAGGGCCCTGGAAGATGGACGGCATTGATACGATTTTCAGCCGGGAAGACATGACCTTCCAGGAGGCCGTGGACTACTTCAAGGAGCGCGTCCCGGTCACGGCAGATACTTTTTACAAGATCGCCGAGGAATACCGAGCCCTGGCCTTCACCGTCAGCGGCTACACCAAGGCCCAAATCCTGAAAAAGTTCTACGACGAGCTGCTCTCCGCGTTGGAAGATGGCAGCACTCTCCAGGAGTTCCAGGCCAACATGAACGACTTCCTGGAGTCGGAGGGTTACGAAGGGCTCAACCCGGAACAGGCCGACCTGATTTTCCGCACCAATATCCA
>JAETOQ010000167.1 GCA_021771635.1 Oscillospiraceae bacterium
CAGCTTGATGACATTGTGCGGGAGGAGGAAAACTTCGCCGTGAAAACCCATGTTCACGACGAGATGGGCGAGCTGCTGGGGCTGACCCGCAATATGCTCACTCAAAGGGAGCTTCCCCCGGAGAAGCTGAAAGCCCTTGGCAAACGCTGGGAACACATCGGCGACACCCTGGGCGCTGTCGGGAAACAGGCTGGGGACGCCTTTGACTCGGATAAGACCTTGGCGGAGTTGACCGAGGGGATCGCCGGAATCGGCGTTGCGCTCCATGTCCGGGGTGAGTTCCCCCAAAAGAGCGGCGCCGCTTATCTGCTGACCGCCGCTGTGCGGGAATGTGCCATCAATACGGTGCGCCACGCCAAGGGGATGGAAATGACGGTGGAGCTGACTAAAACACCCCACAGCCTGATCGCTGCCATCACCAACGACGGCCTGACCCCCGCGGGCAAAGTCGTAGAGGGCGGCGGTCTGAGTGCTCTGCGCCGCCGGATCGAAGGTGCGGGCGGCGCCATGCAGGTGGAAAGCACCCCACGTTTCAGGCTTGTGATCACCCTGCCCGGAAAGGAGGAAACGCCATGATAAACGTGCTTCTTGTGGAGGATCGGAAAATGTCCCGGGACAGCATGATCGGATACATGAAAGGCTCTGACCGCTACAAACTGGCAGCCCAGACCTCCAATGCGGGCATGGCGGAGCTTTTGTGTATGCAAAACCGCATTGATCTCATTTTGATGGACGTATGTACTGCCAACAATGAGGACGGCATTGAGGCCACCGCCGCCGTCAAGCGGCATTTCCCTGGCGTGAAGGTCATCATCGTCACCGGCATGACTACCATAGACTTGCTGGAGCGGGCCAAGGCCGCCGGAGCGGACAGTTTCTGGTACAAGGAGATCGAGGGAGACGAGCTGCTGGACGTGATGGACCGCACCATGGACGGCGAACATATCTATCCTGACAAAACACCTCTTGTCCAAATTGGCAATATGTCCTCCGCCGAGATCTCCGGTCGTGAGCTGGAGGTGCTGCGGCTGATGGCGGAGGGCAGCACAGACGGAGCGATTGCCGAAAAGCTCTGCGTCAGCGTAGCGGCTGTCCGCTACCATGTGACTCAGCTTTT
>JAETOQ010000073.1 GCA_021771635.1 Oscillospiraceae bacterium
CGCAGTATGGCGATCGGGGCCCCCGCGAAAGCGGAGTTTTCGTGGGGAGAGGAGGAAGGAATGGAGCGGGCGTAGGCCCCGCCTAATGGCGGGGACGGAGCAGAGCGGAATTTCTTTTGACGAAGACCGCTCAGACGGTGTTCAACGGTTGTGAATACAGGTTCTTAGTCCTCCGCGGGGGCAACTGCCACCAGGACCGTGTCGGAACACGCTTCAGCGGACGGCAGGGCGTCAAGGGAGATGCCGGTCTCCGCCAGCTGCTCCAGCAGGGCGGCATATTCCTCGACGGACAGCTCGTATTGCAATGTCCCGTTCTCTGCCCGCTCCGCCGTACGGGATGCCAGCAGGGGGGCGGCCTCCGGCGGCAGCTCCACCACGGCCGAGACTTTGAGGGCATTATACGAGTCGCCGGCGGGGACGGCCCGGGACTCGACTTCAGCCGGCACAGGGGCCTGGTCATTGGAAGAGAGGGCCGCCGGCGCATCGCTGTATGCGGCGCCGGAATCCGCTGCCGTGGGATCCTCACTGGATGCGGAAGCATCATGTTCTTCGGCGGTCTCCGCAAAGGACGCGGGCGCCTGCGTGTCCATGGCGGACTCCTGCGTGCGGCTGAAAGAAGAGCCCTTTTGCAGAAGCAGGACCACGGCAAAGCAGGCCGCCAGCGGAAGCAGGGACCTCACCCAAAAAGGCGTCCTCCGTTTTTGCGGGACAGGCGCGGCCGGAGCGGACTGTGCCCGGATGGCCGCCATTACACCCTCGGCAAATCCATCGGGCACCTCTGTGTCCTCCACATCGGGAAAGGCGGCCCGGAGGGACAGGGCGTCGTCCACATAGGCCCTGCAGTCGGGACAGGTGTCCAGATGCGCCTGAACGTCAGACAGCTCATCGGAGGACAGCTCGCCGTCCACATACAGGTCCAGCAGGGCCGCGTAATCGTCACAGTATTTCATTTGCAGCCCTCCTTTTCTGCTTCTTTGGACGCAGGCGCGGCGGAAAAGTTCCCGCTTTTCAGCAGAAAGTTTCGCAGCTGCTTCCGCCCACGGCTGATGCGGGATTTCACCGTGCCCAGATCCAGCGACAGGGCCGCTCCGATCTCCTCATAGGAGAGCTGGTGCATCTCCCGGAGAACCAGCACCTCCCGGTGCTCCGGGGACAGGGCCCGCAGCCCCTCCTCGATCTGCGCCCGCAGTTCCGACCGCTCCGCCGCCTCCTGGGGGGAGGCGGTGCGGTCCGGTATGTCCAGATTCAGCTCCCCATCGTCCAGAGACGGCCCGGCGGCGTCCCAGTGGCGGCCCTCCCGCCGCATCAGGTCCACGCAGGCGTTGGACGTCAGGCGGTACAGCCAGGTGGAAAAGCTGGCGTCTCCCCGGAAGAAAGCCAGCCCCTGCCAGGCGGCGAGAAAGGCCTCCTGAGCCGCCTCGGCGGCGTCCTCAGAATTCCGGCACATCCGCAGTGTCAGGGCGAATACCCGCTTTTCATAGCGGCGGACCAGCTGCTCAAAGGCATCCTGGTCGCCGTTCTGCGCGGACTTGATCCAGTTTTGTTCCTGTATATCCGTCATATCAGGTCCCTTTTGATCCCTTTCGTCACTTCATATACATCTTCCAGCGTGTTCATTTTCACGATCTGCTCCTTGTAATAGCCGGAGTGGGACACCCCCTTGAGATACCAGCAGTAATGCCGCCGGGCCTCCAGCACCGCCACCCGCTCGCCCTTGGCGGCCGCCGCCAGCTCAAACTGCCGGACGGCGGTGTCGCACCGCTGGGCAAGGGGAGGGAGAGGCGGGATCGGCTGGCCCTCCAAGACCGCCTTGGCCTGCTGGAACAGCCAGGGGTTGCCGAAACAGCCCCGGCCGACCATGGCCATATCCGCCTTGGTGTGCCGCAGGATACGGAGGGCGTCCTCCGGCTTCCAGATGTCGCCGTTGGCGATGACCGGGACGGAGACCGCCTCCTTCACCTGGCGGATGCAGGTCCAGTCCGCCTGCCCGCCGTAGACCTGGGCACGGGTGCGGCCATGGACCGCCACGGCGGAGATCCCCGCCGCCTCCAGCGTTTGGGCGAACTCCACACAGTTGCAGCTCCCCATGTCCCAGCCCCGGCGGAACTTGGCGGTGACGGGCACCGGGACGGCCTTCACCACCGCCTCCACGATGCGCCCCGCTTTCTCCGGGTCCTTCATCAAAGCCGCGCCGTCGCCGTTGTTCACGATTTTCCCCATGGGACAGCCCATGTTGATGTCGATGATGTCCGTGCCGGTGGCCTCCAGGGCGATCTGGGCGGCCTCCGCCATGCAGACCGGGTCGCTGCCGAAGATCTGGACGGCGGCGGGATGCTCTCCGGGGAACTGCTGAAGCAGGGAGAGCGTCTTTTTGTCGTGGTAGCACAGGGCCTTGGAGGAGATCAGCTCCGTGACCGTATAGCCTGCGCCCAGCTCGGCGCAGATCTGCCGGAAGGCCACATCCGTGACGCCCGCCATGGGGGCCAGTGCCAGCCGGGAGTTGATCTCAACATTTCCAATGTACATGGGGACACCATCCTGTTTGAAAAATGAATATTTATTATAACACATCCCCGTGGAAAAGTCCACGGGGATGGAGGGAAGGGCATATTATGTGCCGTAGGAGCGGACCTCCGCGCCCGCCCGCCTTTGAAGTTGGGACAGAACCTGGCCCCTACGATAGAATATTTCCGAAGAAAAGGAGTTTACAGCAGTGTGCGGGCGGCCAGTGCCGGCAGCAGGAGGAACAGGACGAGGCCCCACAGGACGAGCATCTTTTGGCGGATGGTCGGGATGCGGCGCTGCCATTTGAATTTGCCCATGCACCAGACATTGAAGAGCCAGAAGAGCAGGCCGGCGGTGGGAAGGAGGACGATAACCAGAAAACCCAGCTCGCCGTAGCTGTATGAATGATACATGTGGAGCATAGAATTCATCGCCTTTGCAGAATTTAATGCTATGGTAGCACAGGCCATTGGAAAAGTCTACGGCGACGGGAAAAGAAGCCCTTTCTTTTCCCGACGGGATTTTTCGTTCCATACCAGTAAAATAGTGGAAAAAACTGGACGTAGGAGGGACAGGCTGTGGAACACGGTCAAATCACGTTGGGACGGGAGCAGTCGGCGCGGCTGCTGGCCTGGGGCATTCGCTTTTTCCTGACGGCGGCGCTGACCGCCAGTCAGACACCGGGAGGATACGCGCCCTTTGCCCTGGGGTGCATCGCGGCGGCGGGACCGGGAGCCGGGGGGATCGCCGCGCTGGTGGGCGCCGGCGTGGGCGCGGCGCTGTTTTTGGATTTTTCCGACGCCCTGCCCTGTCTTGCCACGGGCATCCTCATTTTCACCGCCGCCACGGCGTTTCAGGGCAGCAAGGCGCTGAACCGGCCAAGGGTGCTGGCGCTGACGGCGGCGGGCTTTTCCATGGCGGTGGGGGGGATCTATGTGCTCCAATCCCTGTCGCCCCTGGACCACCTGATGCCCTGCGTGGCCGCGGCGGGCCTGACGGGGGCCTCGGCCTGGTTCTTCCGGCCCCTGTTCCAGCCCGGTGAAAACCAGGCGGCGGCGGACGGCGTGCTGTTCCTGGCGGCGGCGTTGCTGCTGGCGCTGGCGGATCTTGAAATTTTGGGCCTGTCCCTGGGGCGGATGCTGCTGTGTGTCCTGCTGGCCTATACCGCCTATGACCGGGGCGCTGTGGCCGGGGCATCGGCGGGGCTGGGGCTGGGACTGACGGCGGACCTCTGCGCCGGGACAGGCAGCGGTATCTTCACCGCGGGCTTTGGCCTGGCGGGACTGCTGGCCGGCAGCCGAAAGGGCTGCCGCCGGAGCAGCGCGGCACTGGCGTTCCTAGCGGCGTGCCTCGCGGCGCTTTTGCCGGTGCGGGACCCGCTGGCCCAGCCGCTGCTGATGGAGGCGGCCATTGGAACGGGGGTGTTCCTGCTGCTGCCGGGGCGGCTGTTCGGCGGCAAGCGGGTGAAGCGGGCGGAGCCCGCGGCGGAAAACGCGGCGGCGGGAAACCGGCTGAAGGAACAGCTGACCAAGGCAGCGGGGGCCCTGCGGGACCTGTACGACAGCATGGGCCGGGGAACGCCCCCGTCCACGGATGAAAACCCGGCCATCGTCTTTGACCGGGCGGCGGAAAAGGTGTGCCGGGGCTGTGCCCTGTGCGAGCTGTGCTGGCAGAGGGAGTACACTGGGACCTTCAACGCCCTGAACGATGCCACCCCCTACTTACTGGAACGGGGACGGGCCATGCCCAAGGATTTTCCCCAGTATTTCGCGGACCGCTGCATCCACCTGCCGGACTTCCTGACGGCGGTGAACGGGGAGCTGTCGGCCTTTCTGCTGCGGCGGCAGTACCGGCGGCAGCTGGAGGAGACCCGCCGCAGCGCCCGGGGACAGTACGCCCAGCTCTCGGAGCTGCTGACCGCCACCGCCGCCGGACTGGGCGAGACAGTCACGGCTTCGGGAGAGGCCCCGGCCTGCCGGGTGGGGGCGGTCCTGCGGCCCAAGGAGGGAGAGACCGCCTGCGGAGACACTGTGGCGTCCTTTCAGACGGAGCGGGGCCAGTGGTGTCTGCTGCTGGCGGACGGCATGGGCAGCGGCGAGGCCGCCCGAAAGGAGTCGACCCTGACCTGCCGCCTCCTGCGGCAGTTCCTGGAGGCGGGCATCGAGCCGGAGGCGGCCCTCAAGACGCTGAACGCCGCCATGGCCCTGCGGGGAGCCGAGACCGGCAGCTTCACCACCATTGATCTGTGCGTCCTGGACCCGGCTACCGGCGGCGCGGTGTTTTACAAGTTCGGCGCGGCACCCAGCTATCTGAAAAAGGGGGGCATCGTGCGGCGGATCACCGGGGCCAGCCTGCCGGCGGGACTGCGGGGCGCGCCGGCGGCGCCGGATGTGACACGGGTGACGCTGGACCCCGGCGGCTTCGTGGTGATGATCAGCGACGGCGTGGCGGACCCCAGCCGGGACGAGTGGCTCCAAAACCTGCTGGCGGGCTGGAGCGGCGAGGACCCCCAGACGCTGGCGGGGCTGATCCTGTCGGAGAGCATCCAGCGGGAGCACCTGCAGGATGACTGCGGCGTCCAGGTGCTGTACCGCCCGCTTCCCGGCGCAAAAAAGGTGTGAGACCGGTATAAAATTTCCATCCCTGCGGCAAAATGGAACCATCAACAACAGGAGGCAAAAACGGATGGTGAAAGGAATTTCCAGAAGAGTTGTAGTGGTGGATTCTCCGGATCAGCGCTTTTTCGAGCAGGCGATCTTTATTGTGCGGAACGACGCCGCCGGTGAGGGCGTCACGGCCCGGGAGCTGGTGGAGGAGGCCCGGCGGGTGGCGCGGAATTACGCGGGAGGCAATCACGGACGGTTCAGCCGGACCTGGCGGGAGCTGTCTCCAGCGGTATATACCCTCATGGGCGCGGCGGGGATCGGCCTGATCTGGATGGTCGCGGCACTGGTCTAACGTACAGATGGATAGAAGGACGCACCTTCGGGCATGGCCCGAAGGTGCGTCGGTTTATATCGGCGTGCGGATCGATCGCCGACAGCGGGAGTGCCTGCAAGCGCGGCCATCAGGGCCGCGCCGCGAAATAGCGGCGGGTGGTCTCCGCGTCGGCGGTGATCTGGGCTTTCAGGGCGTCCAGAGAGTCGAAGCGGACCTCGTCCCGGATGTGCTCATGGAACTCCACCCGGACGGTCTGGCCGTACAGGTCGCCGTCATAGTCCAGGAGCCAGGATTCCACCGTGATATCCGCCCCGTTGTTCACCGTGGGGCGGGTGCCCACATTGGTGACGGCGGCGTAGCTGGCGCCGTCGGGCAGGATGACCCGGGTGGCGTAAACGCCGTGGCTAGGGACCAGCACATGGGGAGGCGCCGTCAGATTCACCGTGGGGATGCCGATGGTGTGGCCGATGCGCCGCCCGTGGCGGACCTCTTGTGTCAGGACATGGGGGTGGCCCAGAAAGCGGTTGGCCCGCTGGATCTGCCCCAGCTCCACCAGGCGGCGAATGTAGGTGGAGCTGACGGTGATGCCGCCGATGGACACCTGCGGGATGATATCGCAGCCCAGGCCCAGCTCGGCGCATTTTTGGACCAGCAGCTCCGGAGAACCCTGGTTTTTGTGGCCGAAGTGGTGGTCGTGGCCTGCCACCAGATGGACGGCGTGGTGCCGCTTTACCAGGATCTCCGTGATGTAGTCCTGCCAGGAGGTGGTCATCATCTCATGGTCAAAGGGGACCATGATGACCTCCTGAATGCCGTACAGGCGGCGGATCAGATCCCGCCGGTCCTCGGGGGAGTTGATAAGGGGGCAGGGAATGCCGGTGACGACCTCCTTCGGCACCCGGTCAAAGGTGAACACCGCGGAGGTGACGCCCCGGGCCGCGGCTTCCTCCGCCGCCCGCCGCAGCAGGGCGGCATGGCCCAGATGGACCCCGTCGAAGAAGCCCAGGGCGATGACTTTTTCCTTACTGGACATATCGGTTACGCTCCAAAGAAATTCTTGATGGAAGTCAGTGTGCCGTGCTCGGCACGGGAGAGACAGAGAAAGTCACGGCTTTGTCCGTAGACGCGGTAGATGCCGTCAGAGAGCGACGCATCCGCAATGGGATTGCCGCAGCGGACACGCTTTTCCTTTTTCGCGGAGGAGAGAAGCAGGACGGGATACTCCGCAAACAGGCTGTCCGTGGGCAGGAGCAGGGACGCCCCCTGTTCCTGCACGTCCTCGATGGAGACGGCCCGGTCCAGCGTGAAGCCGGCCGCCATGGTGCGGCGGAGGCGGTACAGCGTGCCGCCGCAGCCGAGAAGCTGGCCGATGTCGTGGCAGAGGGTGCGGATGTAGGTGCCCTTGGAGCAGACACAGCGGAACAAAAAGTCTGTCTCGCCCTCCTGCTCCAAAAGCTCCAACTCGTAGATGGTGACGGGCCGGGGCTTTCGCTCCACCTCACGGCCCTTCCGGGCCAGGTCGTAGAGCTTTTGACCGCCTACCTTGATGGCGGAGTACATGGGGGGGATCTGTTGAATATCTCCCAGAAAGCGGGTGAGAGCGGCCTCCACGTCGGCGCGGGTGACCGTGACGGGATGCGTCTCCAAGGTCTCCCCGGTGATGTCCTGGGTGTTGGTCACCTGGCCCAGCCGCAGGCCCGCCACATATTCCTTCCGGCTGTTTTCCGCGAACTCCACGGCCCGGGTGGCCTGCCCCACGAACACCGGCAGGACGCCGGTGGCCATGGGGTCCAGGGTGCCGCCGTGGCCCACCCGCTTTTCCCGCAGAATGCCCCGCAGCTTGGCGCAGACATCCATGCTGGTCCAGCCGGCGGGCTTGTCGATAATGATGATTCCATTAGGCATGGGAACACACCTCTTTCTCTCGCGCCGCAGCCCAGCGAAGCGGGTGCGGTGTGAAAAGGAGGAGTCGCCCGTCCGGAACAGCCGGATCGTTTACGGTCCGGCGTTCCTTCAGGGCGAGCTCCGACGCGGTCCAGCCGGCGGGCTTGTCGATGATCATGATTCCGTTAGGCATTGTATTCCATGAGGGATCAGGAATGAGGAATCAGGCGTTGCATGCCCTGATTTCAACCTCATCAATTCCTGATTCCCAACTCCTAATTACGAATTCCCACAAAGTCCGGGACCTCGTGAGCGATGGCGTCCAGAATGCGCAGCTTGGCGTCCAGCCAGGAGGACTCCACGGTGCAGCCGGCCGCCGCCGCGTGGCCGCCGCCGCCCAGCAGGCGGCAGACGTTGGTGGCGTTGACACGGGGGCCGGTGCGGACGGACATCTTCCACACGTTGGGCCGCAGCTCCCGCATGGTGACGGCGCAGTCCACGCCCTCAATCTGGGGCCCCAGGGCGGAGAGGTCCTCCGCGTCACTCTCCGTGGCCTGGAACCGCTCCATCAGGGCCATGGGGACCGACAGGATCGCCACCCGGTCCTGGTCATAGAACTCACAGGCGCTCAGCATGGCGCCTTCCAACTGCATCCGCTTCCGGCTCTTGGTGCGGAAAAACACCTTGTTGACGGTCTGATAGTCGATGCCGGTGCGCATCAGCGCCGCCGCCACGGCGTGAGTCTGGGAGGTGGTGTTGGCGTAGGCAAAGCAGCCGGTGTCCGTGGACACCGCCATATACAGCGGCAGGGCGATCTCCGGCGTGATGGGGCCGAGGACGGCCAGGATATCATATAGCAACTCACCGCAGGCGGCGGCCTCCGGCTGGACGATGTTGGCCTTGCCGAAATGCTCGAAGGAGGGGTGATGGTCGATGGCGAGGTCGATGCGTCCGGCGTAGGGCTTGGCGTTTTCCGGCAGCAGGCCCAGGGTGGCGATGTCCGTGGAGACCACGGTCTCCGGCACAAAGCCCACCGGGGCGGCATAGGGGGTAAAATAGGGGCGTGTGGTCTCTGTCAGCTCCGGGTTGGGCAGCAGATAGGCGGTCTTGCCCTGTGCGCGGAGGCCCGCGCACAGGGCGGCGGCACAGCCCACGGTGTCGCCGTCGGGGCGGACATGGGTCAGGATCAGGACGTGGTCAAAGGTCCGCAGCAGAGCGGCGGTCTCCTGAACGCTCAGCATATTCAGCCCTCCTCGTCCGGCAAGACGGTGTCGTTTTCGGGATTGACAGGCTTCACCTTGCTGGGGTCCCGCAGGACCTCCAAGATGTGGGCGCCGTACTGGATGGAGTCGTCGGCGATGAACTGCAGCTCCGGGGTGTAGCGCAGCTGCAAAGCGCGGCCCAATTCCCGCCGCAGGAAGCCGGCGGCGGATTTCAGCCCCTTCAGCACGTCCTTTTCCTGGGACTTGTCCAGAACGCTGATATAGACCCGGGCATAGCGCAGGTCGCCGGTGGTATCCACCCGGGTGATGGAGACCATGCCGGTGCCGGACACCCGGGGGTCCTTCAAGCGGCGGAGCTGGTCCGCCAGCTCCCGCTGGATCTCTTCGTTGATACGGCCGATTCGATTGCTTGGCATGAATGGGCCTCCTTTCGCAAAATCATAAAATTTTTACAGTCAGACAACACTCGCTGTTCTCAAACAGCTGGGAAAATGCCGCTTCGTCCAACTCCGCCAGCGTCCCATGGTATCTGGGCGGAGCCGGACGCAGGGGCGCGCCGTCCAGCCAGATATGCCAAAGCTCCACCGAACTGCCGGGGGAGAGGTGGGAGCGCAGATAGCGCCGCAGATCCGCAAGAGTCCTTTCGTCCTCTTCCAACCACATGGCATATTGGAAGACCTTGGTGTGGCAGTGCGCCATCTCATGGGGATAGTATGTGCAGGGCCGCAGGGAAAAACCAGATGGACCGGTGACGAAGATCTGATCGGAAACCGCGATGGTCCGCATGGAGTTGTGATCGCACAGGGGAAGCGGCACATCCGCCGCCAGAATATGAACAAAACTCATACACAGTCCTTTTCTCGATAGAGGCAAAGCCGGTTGGTTATCTGAAAGCTGTAAGGCAGAAAACACAGGGGCGGCGGCACTGCCGCCGCCCCTGTGATACTGTGTTAACGGGGAATTTCCTCCATGGTGAAGGCCTCCACAATGTCGCCTGTCCCGTGAAAACGGGTTTTCACGGGGCCCGATATGGGGAATGCCTGGGCCGAAGTGAATCCGGCCCAGGCCAAGGTTTTGCAGAGCAAAACGCTTGGACG
>JAETOQ010000168.1 GCA_021771635.1 Oscillospiraceae bacterium
GCCCAGGACAGACGGCTCCCACGCCAGCGAACCAGGACAACCCCGGAGCGCCAGCCCCTCTCACGGTACGAGCGCACAGCGGAGCGGCCCTCGGCCCATGCTGACGTTGAGCGCCCTGTTGACACCGTAAACTCCATTGTTGAACAGGGGCGGGCCTTTGCCAAAAGGCAAGCCGCAAAGTGGGCCGAACGGAAACGGCAGGTGAATAACCGGGCTGTCCAGTCCGACCGGCCACCGCAGGTAAAGCCCCAGGACATCGCCAAAGCGCCCCGGCAAGTGGAAACAGCAGTCAACACCGTGGAAACACCCGTAAAGACGGCGAAACGGCCCGCCCAGGCTATGGGGCAGACCGCAAAGGCCACCGGCAGGGGCGCAAAGGGCATCGTCAAGAGTGCCCAGCGGACGGTCAAAACGGCACAGCGCACCGCAAAGGGCACCGTGAAAACCGCCCAGCACACGTCCAAAACCGCCATCAAGACCGCAGACCATACGGCAAAGGCGGCACAGAAAACGGCCCAGGCCACCGCAAAGGCGGCGAAAATGACCGCCCACGCTGCCCGCGCCACAGCCAAGACCGCCGCCGCCACCGCGAAAGCCGCTGCAAAGGGCGTTTCCGCCACGGCAAAAGCCATGATTGCGTCCGTCAAGGCGCTTGTGGCCGCTATCGCCGCTGGGGGCTGGGTGGCTATCCTTGCCATCGTGATTATCTGCCTGATAGGTTTGATTGTCGGCTCCTGTTTTGGTATCTTCTTTTCCGGGGAGGACAGCGGCACAGGACAGACCATGCCCACCGTTTTCCGGGAGATCAATCAGGAATACGAGGGCAAGCTGGAAGAAATCAAGAGCGGCACCGCCTATGACACGCTTGAAATGTCCGGCTCCCGCGCCGTCTGGCCGGAGGTGTTGGCGATATATGCCGTCAAGACCACCACCGACCCGGACAATCCCCAGGAAGTTGCCACGATGGACGACAGCAAAAAGGAGCTGTTGAAAGAGATATTTTGGGCCATGAACGAGATCAGCAGCCGCACCGAAACCGCTACTACCACTCAAACCGTTGAAACGGACGATGGAGCGGGCAATATCATTGAGGAAGA
>JAETOQ010000074.1 GCA_021771635.1 Oscillospiraceae bacterium
GAAAAACTCCGAAAGACCTGCCAGCGAGCATAAATAGGCGCTGGCAAGGCCGCAGGATGCAGGCGGGCTGCCGCCCGCCAAATCCGAGAACGAAGTCCAGCGCCTATTTAGGCCGCCGGCAGGCGTGTTTCCCTTGTTAATCGATGGTATAGTCGGCACACTTGAAAATCGGTAAATACCGATTTTCTGACAGCGGCAGAGCCGCTGCCGGGCGCCGCCCATGTGCTGACTATGAAGTCTGACGCAAGGCCGCTTTGCGGCCTTGTGGGGTGAGATGGCTCCCCCCCACAAGTTGAAAAGAAGTTTTTACTTCTTTTCAACTGCGTCAACTATACCCGGATATTTTCCCAAAAATAACGCGCACGGCGGACCGTGCGCGCTTTTTCCTATGTATCCGTGCGGCGCTTCCCGCAGCGGGGACAACGGTCCTCCGCGGCTGGAAACCGCCTGCCGCACCAGGCGCAGAGCTGGTCCCGCCGGGTGCCGCACAGGGGGCAGAACAGGTCATCCGCCGGGTGCTCCTTTCCGCAGACGGGGCATTTGACATTCTCCCGGATGCCCGGCACATAGTAGCCCGTGGTATCCACAGAGTCCGGCTCCGGTTCCGCCGGAATGTGTTCTTTTTCTTTGGGAGAAAAACCGGCCCGGAAAAATTCCAGCTTTCCGCAGCCAGGGCAGCTGTATACGTCCACCGGTATCTTGTTGGGGATATTGAGGATCTGCCCCTCCTGCAGATCCAGGTAGTGCTCCCGCCGCCAGCAGGTCAGCACTTCCCCGCAGTTTGGGCATTTTCTCTTTTCGTCATCCAACCCAAGCACCTCCGCTATTTCCGAAGGTCCTCCGGATAGACGCCCTGGTCATGGAGCTTTTTCAGCTCCTCCGCCACGACTTCCCGATCCTGCTGATAGGTCATGCCGAACCATTTGTCAGCGGAATGGAGCACGGACACCGCCAGCTTTCCCGTCTGCATCTGATGGTCCACCATCACGGGGAGCAGGCACTCCGCCTTGATGTTGTCTCCCGCCTCATGGCGCAGGAAATCCTCAAAATACGCCCGCAGGGCCGGGAAGATGGAGGGCGCAAAGCCCCAGAAATTCATGGACACCACAGTGTCCGGGGCCAGAGGCCGGTCCTCCGCCAGATCCTTGAGTGTCCCGTCGGGGTACAGCTGGACCTTCAGAGCCTCCCGGACGGACTGGAGCTTTCCATCCGCCACGGTGCAGATGCCCCGGGAGACCGTGCCGTGGAGGCTGGCGGTGTTTTTCAGGAGATACCCCACCATCGTGGCCCTTCCGTCAGCGGGCAGCTTCACCAGCTCGTCGTAGATGGTCTGATAGGCGTCGATGCCGTAATAGTCATCGGCGTTGATGACACAGCATGGCTCATGCACCGCGTCCGCCGCGCACAGCAGGGCGTGGACCGTGCCGAAGGGCTTGGTCCGCTCCGGCGGAATGGTATAGAAATCCGGCACGGAGGAAAAGTCTTGGAATACATAGGCCACCTCCACGGGACTGCCGTCCTTTGCCGTTTTCCTCTCCAAATAGTCTCCGCACAGGCGGCGCATCATCTCCTCCATCTCCGGTTTGATGATGAACACGACCTTGTTGAAGCCCGCCCGCAGGGCATCGTAAATGGAATATTCCATCAAAATTTCATGATGGGGACCGATACCGTCCACCTGTTTGCTGCCGCCGTAGCGGGAGCCGAGGCCCGCCGCCATGATGACCAGAGATACTTTCATGTGATCTTCTCCTACTCTTGTTTTTGCGCATTCTTGCGCAACAGGTTTCCCGCCTTTACCATACCGCACTTTCCCGTTTTTTGCAACCACTCTTGACTTTTTTCCATTTCCGCATATAATACGAAAATGATTCTCATTTTCATATTGGAGGCAATTCCATGCCATACAGTACAAAACAGCACCAGGCCATTCTGAACTGCCTTGCCCGGCGGGCCGGGGAAGCCCTGACCGCCGCCGACCTGGCGGAGGATCTGCGCCGCGCCGGCAGTCCCGTGGGGCTGGCCACCATCTACCGCCAGCTGGAAAAGCTGGAGAAACTGGGGCGCATCCACAAGGTCAGCACCGAGGAGGGTGCGCTTTATCAATACTGCACCCATCCGGCGGAGGGCCGGGACTGCTTTCTGCTCCGGTGCGAATCCTGCGGCCGCATCGTCCATCTGGACTGCTCCCATCTTCAGGGCCTCTATGCCCATCTGGAGGCGGACCACCACTTCCGCATCGATCCCCGCCGGACGGTGCTGACCGGCCTGTGTCAGCTCTGCGCGGAAAAGGAGGTGCCCCATGGAATCGTCTGAACTCATCGTCTGCCGGGACGTCTCCCTGGGCTATGAGGGGCAGAGCGTCCTGACGCACCTGGACCTGACCATTCGTGTTGGGGACTATCTGTGCATCGTGGGCGACAACGGCTCCGGCAAGTCCACCCTGCTGCGGGGCCTGCTGGGCCTGCTCACGCCCCAGTCCGGCGAGATCCGGCGGGCACCGGAGCTGCAAAAGGGCGCCGTGGGCTATCTGCCCCAGCAGACCCGTGCCCAGAGGGATTTTCCCGCCACCGTGTTCGAGGTGGTCCTCTCCGGCTGCCTGAACCGGAAGGGAATGCGCTTTTTCTACACCGCCGCTCAGAAGTCCGAGGCGCTGATGAACATGGGCAAGCTGGGCGTGCTGGAGCTGAAGGACGCCTGCTACCGGGACCTCTCCGGCGGCCAGCAGCAGCGGGTCCTGCTGGCCCGAGCCCTGTGCGCCGCCAGCCGTCTGCTGATCCTGGACGAGCCGATCACCGGCCTGGACCCCGCCGCGGCCCAGGATCTGTATAAGACACTGGCCTACCTGAACAAGAGGGAGGGCATGGCGGTGGTCATGGTGACGCACGACCTGAAGGCCGCCCTCCGCAGCGCCCGGACCGTGCTGCACATCGGCCGCAGCAGCCTGTTCCTGGGCAGCGTGCCGGAATACCTCGCCTCCCCCCAGGGACGGCGCTTTCAGGAGGCGGACCTATGAGCATTTTTCAGATGTTTTCCTTTCCCTTTATGCAGCGGGCACTGATCGCCGGTGTGCTGGTGAGCCTGTGCGCCGCCCTGCTGGGCGTCTCTCTGGTGCTGAAGCGGTATTCCATGATCGGCGACGGTCTCAGCCACGTCTCCTTCGGCGCGCTGGCCATCGCCGTGGCATTGGGCGTGACGCCGCTGTACTTCTCCATCCCCGTGGTCATCCTGGCGGCGTTTCTGCTGCTGCGGGTGGCGGACCATCCCCGTTGGAACAGCGACGCCGCCATCGCGGCCATGAGCGCCTCCTCCCTGGCCATCGGCATCCTGGTCATCTCCCGCACCTCCGGCATGACCACCGATGTGGACAACTACATGTTCGGCAGCGTCCTGGCCATGTCCAGGGCGGACGTGGCGCTGTCCGTGGTGCTGTGTGCCGCCGTGCTGGCGCTCTTCATTCTGTTCTATCACAAGCTGTTCGCCGTGACCTTCGACGAGAACTTCTCCCGAGCCACCGGCCTGAAGGTGGACTGGTACAACACCCTGCTGGCGGTCCTGACGGCGCTGACCATCGTCCTGGGGATGCGGATGATGGGCGCCATGCTGATCTCCTCCCTGGTGATCTTCCCCGCCCTTACCGCCATGCGGCTGTTCAAAAGCTTTCGGGGCGTCATTCTCTGCGCCGCCGTGACCTCCGTGGTGTGCTTCTGCGCGGGGCTCACCATCTCCTTCACCTTCTCCACCCCTGTGGGCGCCACCGTGGTGGCGGCGAACCTGTTTTTGTTTTTGGCCTCCTGTCTGGCCGCCGCGCTGAGGCGGTAAGTGCGGACTCAGAACCTGTATTCATAACCGGGAAATGCTGGATGGGCGAGAATTTTTCCCGACAGACAAGGAGATTTTTCGCAGCCATACTGACGTATGGCAAGGGAAAGCGACGCAGTATGGCGGGAAAAAGACCGCCCAGACGGCGTTCAACGGTTATGAATACAGGTTCTCAATGGCCCATATGGACCGCGCCCCCATTTTTTCCGGCGGAAAAGGAAAAAATGGGGGCGTTCCCGGTCCGCGGCGCGGTATCCCCCCATTCCCGGCCGCAGCCGGAAAACCTCCAGCCGGGCGCTCACGCAGACAGCCGCCATTTTTTACACTATTTCTTATATTACGAAAGAAAACTCTTGCACTTCCTGATAAGATGTGCTATAAATACATATATTAGAGAGTGTAAGGTATGGAGTGGACCTGCGGTCCGCTCTTTTTCTTGGCCTTTTTCCATTTCTCAAAAATCGTAAAATCTGGCAAATGGAGGGAGTATTCCCATGAAGAAGATCACGGAGCTGACCGCTGAATTGGCGGCACCCGCCATCGCGGAGGCCGGCTGCACCCTTTGGGACGTGGAATACGTCAAGGAGGCGGGCACCTGGTATCTCCGGGTGCTGCTGGACAAAGAGGGCGGTGTGGACATTCTGGACTGCGAAAACGTGTCCCGAAAGCTGTCCGATCTGCTGGACGAGGCGGACCCTATCGAGGGCAGCTACACCCTGGAGGTTGGCTCCGCCGGCGCGGAACGGGCGCTGAAGCGGCCCTCTGATTTTCAGCGGTTTCTGGGCAGCCCCGTGCTGGTAAAGCTGTACCGCAATCAGGACGGCCGAAAGGAATTCGCCGGCACCCTCACCGCTTATGACGGCGCCACCGGCGCTGTCACCCTCACAGTGGGCAGGCAGGAGATGACCTTTGAGAAAAAGGATATCGCCCTGGTCCGCCTTCGCGTGGAATTCTAATTGTCAATTATCAATTATTAATTATAGCAAGGAGAATCGACCGATGAAAGGCAAGAAGCAGAAAGAACCCGCCGGTATGAATCCCGCGGAGATCTTCGCCGCCCTGGCGCTGCTGGAAAAGGAACGGGGTATTCCGCAGGCCTACATGATGGAGAAGATCATCCAGGCCATCACCACCGCCTACAAGAAGGACCACCCTGGCATTGAAGATGAGAATGTCCTGGTGGAGGTAGACGAGGCCCGCCAGGACCTGCGGATGTATGTCCAGAGGCACGTGGTGGATGAAGAGGACTATGTGGACCCCATCAATGAAATGCCCCTGGCGGAGGCCAAGGCCATCTCCGCCAAGTACGAGATCGGCGATGTGGTCAACATCCCCGTGGACAAGACGGAGTTCGGCCGCATCGCGGCGGGCAACGGCAAGCAGGTCATCATCCAGGGCCTGCGGGAGGCCGAGCGGGGCCAGGTGTACAACGAGTTCAACTCCAAGCAGCATGATATCCTCACCGGCGTGGTCACCCGTGTCGACCCCCGGAACGGCAATGTGTCCCTGCGCATCGGCACCGGCACTGAGTCCGCCGAGGCGCTGCTGATGGCGGGTGAGCAGGTCCCCGGCGAGGAGCTGGAAGAGGGCATGCACGTCAAGGTCTACGTGGTGGACGTCCGCCGCTCCACCCGTGGTCCCCAGGTTTTGATCTCCCGGACCCATCCGGGCCTGGTAAAGCGCCTGTTCGAGCTGGAAGTGCCCGAGATCTATGACGGGACCGTGGAGGTGAAATCCATCGCCCGGGAAGCCGGCAGCCGCACCAAGATGGCCGTGTGGAGCAACGATGAGAATGTGGACCCCATCGGCGCCTGCGTCGGCCCCAAGGGCCAGCGTGTTGCCAACATCGTCGACGAGCTGCGGGGCGAGAAGATCGACATCATCAAGTACAGCGAGGACCCCGCCCAGTTCATTGCCGCCGCTCTGGCGCCCGCCGACGTGGTGGACGTGTGGATGGCGGACGAGGGCAAGGCCTGCCGCGTCCTGGTGCCGGACGACCAGCTGTCCCTTGCCATCGGCAAGGAGGGGCAGAACGCCCGCCTGGCCGCCCGCCTCACCGGCTACAAGATCGACATCAAGCCCCAGAGCTACCAGGACCCCGAGGAGGGCGTGGACGAGGACCAGGTGGAGATCATCGACGAGGCCCCCGCGGAAGAATAATCACAGGAAAGGCGGCCTGACAGATGCCGAAAGTGAAAAAGATCCCCCAGCGGCAGTGTGTGGGCTGCCGGGAAATGAAAGATAAAAAGTCCCTGCTCCGGGTGGTCAAATCCCCGGAGGGGACCGTCAGCCTGGACTTTGGCGGCAAAAAGCCCGGCCGGGGCGCCTATGTGTGCCACGATGTGGCCTGCCTCCAGAGGGCCAGAAAATCCAGGGCCCTGGAGCGGGCCTTTGAAACGGTCATCCCTGCTGAGGTCTACGACGCCATGGAGGCGGAACTGCGAGGTGCGGATGGAAGATCGTAACAACATCCTGCCCCTGCTGGGGCTGGCCCTCCGGGGCGGCAACCTCGTTTTGGGAGAGGAGCCGGTGGAAGCCGCGGCCCGTGCCCGGGACGCCCGGGTTCTGCTGCTGGCCACTGACGCGGCGGACAACACCCGCCGCCGGACAGAGCGCTTTGCCGGGACCGGACAGTGCCTGTGGCTGCGGGTCCCCTTTACGAAGGAGGAACTGGGCCGCGCCTTTGGCCGCACCTCCGTGGCCATCGCGGCCGTGACGGACATCGGCCTGGCCAGCGCCGCCGTCCACCGTCTGGCGGAGCTGGACCCGGCACAGTACGCGGAGGCCGCCGCCAAGCTGGACATCAAAGCCCAGCGGGCCGCCGAGCGAAAGGCCGAACAGGCGGCCCATGAAAAGAATCTCCGGCAGGGCATCAAAAAGCCCCCGAAAAACGTTTCCGCCAAAAAGGCCGGTTCCAGCGGGGATGCTCCCTTGGATGACGCCCCCCGCAGGGCGCCCCGGTCCCGTGCCGCCGCCCCCAAGGACGGAGACACCCGGAAGCCGCGCTCCCGTCCCTCCAGGGAAAACCGCCCCAAGCCGCGGGCAAAGACAAATCCCTACGCCCACAGCCGCCCCGTGAAAAAGGGCAAGGGCTCCTTCCGGAAAAAGGAAGGCTGAGCGTATTGATCTAAAAATTTCCCAGCCCCCGGGTTGGTGCATAACGAGGTGTTTTTATTGGGTATTGAGAAATACAGGGTCCATGAGGTGGCAAAGGATTTCAACCTGCCCACCAAGACCATCACCGAGATCCTGACCAAGTACGTGGCCGCGCCGAAGAACCACATGCAGGTACTGTCCGACCACGAGCTGTCTGTGATCTTCGACTATCTGACACAGCATAACCAGGTCTCCGGCATCCAGGTCATCTACGCAGATGCCGAACAGGAAAAGCCCCAGCCGGCGGCTCCCGTGAAGCAGGAGGCCGCCGCTCCGAAGGCCGCGCCGGCCCAGCAGGCAAAGACCCAGACTCCCGCCGGCAAGCCCGCGCAGCAGGGTGCGAAACCTGCGCCCATTCAGCAGCCTGTGAGCCGCGTCCCCCAGAAGAAGATCGTGGACACCCGCAAGGGCGGCGATGTGAACCTGGCCAAGTACGACGAGCGTCTGGAGGACCTGGGCGGCCAGCGGGGCGAGCGGATGCAGAAAACCGGCGGCAAGGAGAAGTTCCGCAGCAACCAGCGCAAGGGCGGCATGACCTTCTCCAACAAGCGCCGCCAGGACGAGGCGGAGAAAATGCGCCGTCTCCAGCTGGAGATCGCCAAGAAGGCCCCCGTCAAAGTCCAGATCCCCGATGAGATCTCCGTGGGCGAGCTGGCCAGCCGCATGAAAAAGACCGGCGCCGAGGTGGTCAAGTGCCTGATGAAGAACGGCATCATGGCCTCCCTGAGCCAGATCATCGACTTCGACACCGCCGCCATCATCGCCGAGGAGATGGGCTGCAAGGTGGAGAAGGAAGTGGTCGTCACCATTGAGGAAAAGCTCATCGACGTCCATGAGGATAAGCCCGAGGACCTGGTGCCCCGCGCCCCCGTGGTGGTGGTCATGGGCCACGTGGACCACGGCAAGACCTCTCTGCTGGACACCATCCGCAACACCTCCGTGGCCGCGGGCGAGGCCGGCGGCATCACCCAGCACATCGGCGCTTATCAGGTCCAGTTGAATGGCAAGCCCATCACCTTCCTGGATACGCCGGGCCACGAGGCGTTCACCTCCATGCGTGCCCGGGGCGCCATGATCACCGACATCGCCATTTTGATGGTGGCCGCCGATGACGGCATCATGCCCCAGACCATCGAGTCCATCAACCACGCCAAGGCCGCGGGTATCCCCATCATCGTGGCCATCAACAAGATCGATAAGGAAAACGCCAACCCCGACCGGGTGCTCCAGCAGCTCACCGAGCACGGCCTGGTGCCCGAGGACTGGGGCGGCGAGACCATCTGCTGCAAGGTGTCCGCCAAGAAGAACATCGGCATCGACAACCTGCTGGAAATGGTCACCCTGACCGCCGAGATGGCGGAGCTGAAGGCCAACCCCAACCGCGCCGGACAGGGCACTGTCATCGAGGCCCGGCTGGACAAGGGCCGCGGCCCCGTGGCCACTCTGCTGGTGCAGAACGGCACGTTGAAGCAGGGCGATATCATCATTGCCGGCACTGCCGTGGGCCGTGTCCGCACCATGCTGGACTACAAGGGCAACCGCCTCACCGAGGCCGGTCCCTCCGTCCCTGTGGAGATCGCGGGTCTCAGCGAGGCTCCCTCCGCCGGAAGCCCCTTCTTCGCCGTGGCCGACGAGCGCATGGCCCGGGAGCTGGTGGAGCAGCGGAAGGCCGAGGAAAAGGCCAAGGCCGCCACCCCGGTGCAGAAAGTCTCCCTGGAGAACCTGTTCGACCAGATCCAGGCCGGCGAGCGCAAGGAGCTGGCCCTGATCGTCAAGGCCGACGTCCAGGGCAGCGTGGAGGCCGTGAAGGCCTCTCTGGAAAAGCTCTCCAACGACGAGGTCAACGTCCGTGTCATCCACGGCGGCGTGGGCGCCATCAACGAGTCCGACGTCATGCTGGCCGCCTCCTCCAACGCCATCATCGTGGGCTTCAACGTCCGGCCCGACGCCGCCGCCCGTGACGGCGCGGCACGCCAGAACGTGGATATGCGGATGTACCGCGTCATCTACGACTGCATCGACGAGATCGAGGCCGCCATGAAGGGCATGCTGGCGCCCAAGTTCCGGGAGGCCGTGCTGGGGCACGCGGAGGTCCGCCAGACCTACAAGGTCTCCGGCGTGGGCACCATCGCCGGCTGCTATGTTCTGGACGGCAAGATCGTCCGGTCCTGCTCCGTCCGGCTGGTCCGGGACGGCATTGTCATCCATGAGGGCGAGCTTGCCTCCCTGAAGCGGTTCAAGGACGACGCCAAGGAGGTCGTCCAGCGCTTTGAGTGCGGCCTGACCATTGAGAAGTTCAACGACATCAAGGAAGGCGACATTGTGGAAGCCTTCACCATGGAGGAGATCCCCCGCTGAGTGAGATGCGGTTGTATTCCGCAGTGTTTCAGTCGCCTTCCGAGGCGCAAAGCGCCTCCGCGCATCAGCGCGTCCAAGCGTTTTGCTCTGCAAAACCTTGGCCTGGGCCGGATTCACTTCGGCCCAGGCATTCCCCATATCGGGCCCCGTGAAAACCCGTTTTCACGGGACAGGCGACATT
>JAETOQ010000075.1 GCA_021771635.1 Oscillospiraceae bacterium
AGCAAGACCGTGTTCCTGGCCAAGGAGTCTGTCTCCAACCTGATCCACGACGCTGACGGCGACTACTTCGAGTACAACGCGGTTGTGGATGACGAGATCACCACTGTCAAGGTGGCCGACGATGTCACCGTCGATGGTGTTTCTCTGGGCAGCAGCGCCATTGTGAAGAAGACTCTGAACGGCCTGTACAAGAGCTACAATGTCGACAAGCACGGCATCATCACCGACCTGAAGACCTACACCAGCGATGCCTTCGATGGTGAGAAGGGCTACCTGACCGACGCCGGCATTGACAAGGTCTCCAAGGAGTACACTGTCCTGGTTGGCCTGAAGAACGATGGCACCTACAAGGAGACCATCACCTGCGACGAGGACGCCACCTACTACTATGTGGACGAGGACGGCGAGATCACGACCAGCTCCTACAAGGCTCTGGCTCAGGACGACGACGACAAGGTCTACCTGTATGCCAAGGACTACATGGTCCAGACCCTGTTCGTTGAGGAAGTGAAGCCCGCTGCCGTTACCTATGGCGTGAAGGTCACCACCGATGACCATGCCACCGTGAAGGTGGACGGCAAGACGGTTGCCTCCGGCAAGACCGTGGAGTTCGAGAAGAACGACGAGGATGTTGTCATCACCGTTGTTCCCGCTGACAACTATCAGGTCAAGACGGTTAAGGTCGACGGTGTTGCGGTGGATCTGGACGCCAAGAACCAGTACACCATCTCCAAGATCAAGACCCTCCACACTGTGGACGTTGTCACCGAGGCGATTCCCGAGGCTCCCATGACCGTTACCGTGCGGTACATCCTGCAGGGCTCCACTGCTGAGCTGGCTGACAGCCTGACCGAGGAGATCACTGCTGACAAGACCTACAACGCTGCGACCATTGCTGGCTACACTGCTACCGAGGCCACCAAGACTGTGACCTTCGCGGCTGGTAAGTCTCAGACCGTGACCTTCTTCTATACGAAGGATGCCGGCGATGCCGCCACTCACAATGTGATTGTCAACGTCGCTGGTACGGCCGCTGCTGCTGTCACCGCTGATGGTGTTACCGATGTTGCGGAGAACACCACTGCCACGGTTGAGATCGTGCTGGATGCTACCACTTATTCCGATGCCACTGTTGAGGTGACTGTTGGTGGTGTTTCCTATGGCACTTACACCGTGACTGGCACCCAGTCTGTGAGCGTTCCCGTTGGCACTGCGGATGTGGTTGTGAACATCAACGTCACCGCTGCAACTCCTGTCTAATTAGGAACGATTTATCAAAACGCTCCGGCGTTGAGATAACGAAAGCCCCGCTCCATAGGAGCGGGGCTTTTGCGCTTGCATGCGTGCTGAAAATTTACTTGACGCCCCAGATGGTCACCGTGGTGCCGGGCAAAAAGCTGCCCTCGTAGGTGCTGATGCTCAAAGACGTCACCTTCTGAAAAGGACTGCCGGAGCAGAAGGTGCCGTAGCCCCTGTTGAACGGAAGGATAAAGCCCCCCAAAGGCAGCGCGGGCGTGAAGCAGGGACAGGTGATGATGTGCCAGCGGGGGCCGAGGTAACTTTCGACATGCATGGTGGAGCTACCGTTAAATTCCATGCTGCATTGAACGGAGGTGTCCTCCGTCTGAAATACGAGATGGACCTCCCGCCAGTCCCCCCAGTTGATGTCCTCCAGGGAGACAACAAAATCGTCCGACGCCTCCGTCATGGTCACCACGCGAATGAGCTGTGCACCCGCCCGCTTGTCCAGCGCCGCGTCCGCCGCCTCCCGGGCGGCTTTTTCCGCGCTGTCGGCATTCCGCCGGGCGCTCTGCTCCGCCGCCAGGGCGCTCTGCTCCGCCTTTTGAGCGACTTCGGCGGCCAGGGCGTTCACCGTGCCGCTGTCCGCCTTCCCCGCCGTCTCCTCCGCCAGCCCATGCAGGGCCGTCTCAATTTTTGTGTTGTCATTGTTGAAATCCGCCATGAGGACCCGGTCCTCAAGATCCCATTGGTTCAGTTGATAGTGTTCCGTTTGCAGCAAAACGAGTCTCTTCCCCTCTATTTTTGATTTGTCACCCTTGCCGCAAAAGGTTTACGGGCGGCCCGGACGGTGCGCGCCCCGTCCGGTTCCCCGCCGCCCCGGTGTAATACGATTCTTCCACAGAAAATAGATATTTTCTGCGGAAGAAGGCGACGCTAAGCGCGCCGCCCATTTGTGCCACAGGCACAAATGCCGTCTCATAAGACTTCAACGCGCCTTCGGCGCTATAAAAAGCATTGGATAGTCGCTGGCGCTTCAGCGCCTTACGAATATCGCATTCCCCTTGCGGGGAGACTTTGCCTGCTTTTTAATGAAGTCTAGTATAAGGAGGTTCCCCGCCCGCCGAAGCCGTCTGGGGCGGTCTCTGTCGTTCTCCCCCGCTGTGCCCCGGCCGGGCCTTTGCAGGGCTGAAAAAAACCCTACACTACCTCCGGTAGTGTAGAAAAAAGTTGCACGGGATCGTGCAACTGAAACGAAAAAAATTCCGCCCCTAGCTGCCTTGACAAACAGCCCCGGGAACGGTATCATAAAGACAGAAAGGGCACCGCGACAAGCGGTGGTCCCCGTGCAAGTGAAAGAAGCTAACGCATAGCGTCAGAAACCGTCACCCTGCCCGGTGGCGGTTTCTGCTTTTTACGATGATCGTCACGGTGAACCATCCGATATGTAACGTAATCCGCATCGGCCTCACCTCCCCGTTTGGAGAGTGGGACCATCCCGCCTGCCGTTGTGCAGTGCCCAAGAATATTATCGCTGATTCGACGGGATTTGTCAATGCGCAGGGGCGGCTGTCAGCCGCCCCTGCGAGATGTTGCCCGCAGCGCCCGCAGGCCCCGCTCCATTTGGAGCGGGGCCTGCTTTTTTCACTCCGCCAGGGGAAAGGTCACGATGGCGGTGAACAGGTCCGCCACGGTCTCCGCCCGGAATTCTCCGCCGCAGGCCTCGGTGAAAGAGCTTGCGATGGAGAGGCCCAGGCCGCTGCCGCCGTCGGTGCGGCTGGTGTCTCCACGGACGAACCGGGCGGTGAAGTCCACCCCCTCCGGCAGTTCATCCCGGGAGGTATTGCGCACAGACGCCTCCGCCTTCCCCGCTCCGGTCCGCAGCGTCAGATACACCCGGCTGCCCTCCAGAGCGTATTGCAGGGCGTTTTGGATCAGATTCTGGAACACCCGGTACAGCCGCCTGCCGTCTGCCACGATCATCACCGGCGTCTCCGGCAGGTCCAGCTTAAAGGCCAGCTGGCTGGCCCGGATGGGATCGTCCATGTCCGCCAGTGTCTGCCGCAGGAGCTTGGCAAGGTCCAGCCGCTCCAGCTGGACGGGCAGCTGGCTGGCGGCGGCCTTGCTGATGTCAAATACGTCCTGCACCATGGACTTCAGGCGCTGGGCCTTTTCGTCGATGATGCGGGCATAGTCCGCCGCCGCGCCCGTAAGCTCCTCCTGCCGCAGCAGCTCCGCGTAGGAGAGAATGGAGGTCAGGGGCGTTTTCAGGTCGTGGGACACGTTGGAGACCAGCTCCACCTTCATCCGCTCACTGTGGGTCTGCTCCTCCAGGGCGCGGTGCAGGCCGGCCTGGATGTCGTTGAGGGCCTCCGCCGTCTGCCGCAGGTCCGCGTCCTCCGGCAGGTCCAGGGGCGTGGACAGGTCCCCGGAGCGGATGGCCTCCACCTGGTCGGAAAGGAGGCCGATGTCGCGGGCCAGGGCGGCGTTTTTCCGCAGAGCCAGCCAGATCAGGACCGCTGCCGCGGCGGGGATTACCACCAGAACGTAAAACAGCCAGTGAACGGGAGAGATGTTCATGCTGACCGTCAGGAGCAGACCCGCTGCCGGCAGTACACAGGCAAGCAGGACCGCCGCCCTGTTCCGCCGGTTGGCCCGCTTTTGGAACGTGTATTTGGGCAGGTGGACAGACACCATCCGCCACAGGCTCCGGCGCTTCGCCTTTGGGTTGTGCCTGTGGTCGTTGCGGATGAGCCACAGCACCCACACCAGCGCCAGCAGGGGCCCGGTGTTTTCCAGATGGGCGAGCAGCGCCCGGCCGATATAGGGAAGCATATCGCTGTAAAGGCCCGCATACCGGATCTCCCACCAGACTTCGTCCAGCGGGGCGCCAGCCGAGGGCAGGAGCAGGCAGACCAGCGCGGCCGCCACCGCCAAAAACCGGACCTCCGTCCACACATGGACGGTCCAGGAGGCGATCCTCCGGTCCGCCAGCTTTTTCTCCCGCCGCAGGACGAACCACAGGGCCAGACACAGGAGGCCGGCGCCCAGCAGAGCCGTCTGCCGGAAATAGAAGGCCCGGGCCTCCTGGATGCTTTGCGTGATATAGTACATGCGGCTGCTCTGATAGTAGCCGCCGTTTTGGTAGTCCCCCGTATAATACCGGACGGGCATCTCCCGGACAGCCATGTAGACGGATACGTTTTCCACGCCCTCCCCGGCGGGGAAATTGTCGTAGCCGGGGACGAACCAGGGGGAGTCCTCGTCGTAAATGCCGCCGCCGTAGACGTCCAGCGCTGTGTCGTCTTTGACGATGCTGACCTTGCCGTCCTGGAAAGTCAGCAGAAAGTTGTAGCCCTCCGGCAGCTCATGGTAGACGGCCAGGGAGGCGTCCCCCGCATTGCTGTACTTGGTCAGGGTGTCAAAGTTTATAATGCGGTATAAAACGTTTTTATCATTTTCATATTGATGATCAGGATCGTCCAGGGGGATTTCCGATGCTGGTACAGAGGTGCCCGATACCGCAAAGTCCTCATAGCTCACCGCGGACCAGAGCGTGGCGTCATATCCGTACTCCTGCACCACCTCTGTGTCGTACCAGCTCAGAGTCCCTCCGGCCCCCAAGGTCAGAAACTCCCGCAGGTAGGAGGAGACCTCCTCCCGGAACGCCTCTGTTTCCTGCCAGTCGTCCTTCCACCACTCCGTGCCGTCCCGCTGGGCCAGCAGCCGTCCGGCGGCAGCCCCCAGGCTTCCCAGCACCAGGCTGACGCCCAGCACAAAGGCCAGAAAGGCGATGACGGCCCTGACGCGCCGCGCCCCCTCCGAACCGTTGTCCACGGAGATCACATGAACGCCGCTGTCCACAGACTCTGCCGCCTCCCGGACCTGGTCCGCCACAAACTGCTCCAGGGCCTCCGACGGGTCCTTATCCATGCTGTTCCATTTTGTATCCAATGCCCCACACCACCTTGATATAATCTGGCTCCTTGGGATTCAGCTCGATCTTTTCCCGTATGCGGCGGATGTGCACCATCACCGTGTTCTCACAGGAATAGGCGTCCTCGCTCCACACCCGGCGGTAGATCTCCTCCGCCGGGAAGATGCGGCCGGGGTTGCGCATCAGCAGGTCCACGATCTTCGTCTCCGTGGGTGTCAGCCGCACCGGCTCTCCGTCCGCCCGCAGGAGCAGACTGTCCGGGTCATAGGTCAGCCGCCCGTTGACGATGAGATGCCCCCGACACGCTGCGTGGATGTCCCCCAGAGAGGTATACCGCCGCAGCTGGCTCCGCACCCGGGCCGCCAGCTCCTGGGGGTTATAGGGCTTGGTGATGTAGTCATCGGCCCCCATGGAAAGCCCCAGGATCTTGTCGGTGTCCTCGCTCTTGGCGGAGAGGACGATGATGGGCAGGTTCCGCTTCTCCCGGATGCGGATGAGGGCGGACAGGCCGTCCAGCCTGGGCATCATCACATCGATGAGGATAAGCCGCACCGCCGGGTCCAGGCACAGGTCCAGGGCCTCCATGCCGTTGTAGGCCCGGAGCACCCGGTAGCCCTCCCGTTCCAGGGTGATGGCGATGGCGCCCACGATCTCAGGATCGTCGTCCACCACCAGGATGCATTCGTTCATGCTGGTTCCCTCCTAGCAGCCTCAGGATACCGGGAAATTCTGACGGATCTCCTGATGAATTTCTTACAAATTTCTTAAGATTGCAAAAACAGAGCCAATGGACCCATTGGCTCTGTGCTTATTTTTTCAGGGGCATGGTGTAGATAAAGCGGGTGGAGCCTGCGTCGCTCTCCGCCCGCAGGCTGCCGCCGTGCTCCTCCGCGATGGTCCGGGCGATGGGAAGCCCCAGGCCGAAGCCGGATTGCTCTCCACGGGAGGCGTCCGCCCGGTAGAACCGCTCGAACAGGCGGTCCAGCTGCTGGGGCGGGATGGGCTCGCCGGGGTTGGAGACCACCAGTTTTGCCTGCCGGTCCGTTTTTTGCAGGGAGAGGGCGATGGTGCCGCCCCCGGCGCCGTATTTGATGGCGTTGTCCAGCAGAACGCCGATCAGCTGCCGCAGTTTGTCCCGGTCCCCCAGGACCGTGACATCCTCCGCAATTTGGTAATCCAGAGGCTTGCCAGCCTCAAAGGCCACCGGCTCAAAGGCCAGGGCGCAATCGGTGGCCACGTCGGAGAGGGAGGTCTCACCCAAGACAGCGGTGCGGACCATATTGTCCGCCCGGGCCAGGGTGAGCATTTCCTCCACCAGGGATTTCATCCGCATGGCCTCGGAGCGGATGTTGTCCCTCCACCGGGCGGGCTTGTCCGAGAGGGCGGCGGTGTCCAGCAGCTCCGCGTTGGAGAGGATGACCGTCAGGGGCGTCTTCAGCTCGTGGGAGGCGTCGGACAGGAACTGCCGCTGCTGCCGCCAGGCCTTTTCCACCGGGCGGGTGGCCCACCATGACAGCAGGATGGAGACGCCCAGCAGCAGCAAAAGCGCCGCGACGCCGATGACCAGATAGCTGCCCATCATCTCCCGGAGCATGGCCCGCTCCATGGACATGTCCACAAAGGCTATTTTTTGATAGAGGCCGTTGTCCTTCCGCAGATAGCGCAGATGGTAGTTCTGAATGACACCTTCGGACTCCGATTGGCTCAGGCAGTCCTGCAAAATAGCGGTCAGCTCCTCGGTGTTGTCCAGATCGGCATAGGTGCCGCCGGTGACATAGGCGGTGTAAGCGCCGCCGCTGGGCCACACGTTCACCGTGAAATAGGGCAGCAGAACGACATGGTCTTCACCGATGGCGATGCTGATCTCCGGGCGGTGCTGACCGGGGCCGGCGGCGTCCTCCTGGGCGACGCGGTAGAGCAGCTGGCGGCTCAGATCCACAATGTTCTGCCGCATGGAAAAAAACACGGAGAGAAACACAACGGCCAGAATGGCAGTGACCATGGCCATGCAGATAGCGACGAATTTCAGCCGCAGCTTCCGGATGATGGCAGACACCCCCTTTGTTAAAAAGTTTGTGGAAAACGTGGAAAAATTGGTGGAAAAGGGGGAAACCGTCAGGCCGCGCCGGTCTCCAGACAGTAGCCCACCATCCGGATGGTCTTGATCCTCACCCGGGAATGGAGATGGTCCAGCTTCTTGCGGAGGAAGGAGATATAGACCTCCACGTTGTTGTCCTCCGCGTCGGATTCATAGCCCCAGATCTTCAAGAGCAGATTCTCTTTGGTGAGGACGATCTCCCGGTTCAGCATGAGCAGCTCCATCATGTCGAACTCCTTGCGGCTCAGGCGGACGGACCGCTCTCCGCAGGAGAGGGCAAAGGAGCTCTTCTCCAGCTTCAGATCTCCGTATTCCAGCAGATCGGTGTTCCGCAGCTCCGGCTGCCGCCGGGTCAGCGCCCGGATGCAGGCCAGCAGCTCCTTGGGCTCAAAGGGCTTGGTGAGATAGTAGTCCGCGCCGCAGTCCAGCCCCTCCACCCGGTCTGCGACCTCCGACCGGGCGGTGAGCATCAGCACCGGCGTGGCACTCCCGGAGGCCCGCAGGCGGCGGAGCACGGTGAAGCCGTCCAGCTTGGGCAGCATCACATCCAGGATCACCACATCGTAGATGGCGGTCATGGCATTGTCCAGTCCCGCCTCGCCGTCGTGGCAGACGTCGGCGGTGTAGCCGTTCAGCTCCAGCAGATCCTGGAGCGTGGCGGCCAGACGGATCTCATCCTCAACGATCAATACCCGCATCCGAGATACTCCTTTTTCAAACATAGTCTCAAGTGGACGAGAGGAGCGCTGCCCTCCCGTTCCGCTTGGTCATGCTTCCAGTCCGTTGACGGAGATCCGCATCAGCGGGTCCAGAGACGCCGTGGGCAGCAGATAGATGGTGGCGTCGTCCTTCAGCCGCACGTAGCGCCCGTCGCCGCTGGCGGCGGAGACGCCGATGTACAGCGTCAGCGTCTGGCTGGTGTCGGTGCCTGCGGTGTATTCCACCGTCAGGGTAGCGGCGGGGGAATCAAAGCCGCAGATGGAGAGGGCCTCGTCGGAGGGCCGGTAGTCCACGCACTGGTCAATGGACAGGCCCGCCAGGTCATCCAGCAGGGCCTGCACGGTCTTATCGTCCGTGACATTGGCGCCGCTGTATCGCCAGGTGGTATCCTCGGAGCCCTCGGTGTGCTGGGCGGTCAGTACAGTGGAGAGACCGGCGGCGCCTTCCTGCCCGGCGGAGCCCTCAATGATAATGGACAGGATATTGCCCTCTGTCAGGTCCGGCAGTTCCGGCAGGACCATCATGTCATAGATGGCGGTCTGCATACGGCGGTACAGCGTGTCGGCCACGATGTAGACCGTGGCTTCATCACCGTTCATCAGCATGTAATAGCTGTCGCCATCGGTAGTGGCCTTGCCAAAGGCCAGGGTCAGCACGGCGTCCCTGGCGGTGGTGGCAGTGAGGGTGGCCGTGGGACTGTCCAGGCCGTAGCTCTCCAGCGTGTCGCCGTTGGTGATGGTCTGCTGGGGCTTCAGGGTGGACAGCTCGCCGATGATGTCGGTGACGGTGGTGTCATCCAAGGGGAAATCCGGATCGTCGCTCCAGATCCAGTTTCCCGCCTCGTCCAAGGAGAAGGACAGCGTTGCGCTGCCGTTGCAGTAGGACAGCGCCGTGTATTCATGCTCCGCGGTGATCAGGGTTCCCTCCGCCTGACCAGGCTCCCCGGAGTCCGCCCGGGAGGCCTGATACCTGATGCCGAGTACGATCAGCAGCGCGATGGACAAGACCGCCAGGATCGCGCTGAGAATGGTGATGATCCGTCTCTCTTTCCAAGTCATGTGGAAAAATCCTCCTGTTGTGGTGATCCAGAGCTTGCGGCAGCGCATTCAGCGGACAAGGCCGCAAATCAGCGGCACCCGGCCGCCGAGACGCTCAAAAGTCCCTCGCCATCAAAGATGGGTCTGGCCATGATCACCAGAGTTATCATAAAACATTATATCATATTCGATCATCTCGTCAATCGAAAAGGAGACCGGCCGCTCCCGGCGGGGCGGCCGGCAGCCGCCCCGCAAAACCGTGTTTTCCCTTGTTAATCAAAGTACACATGGAAGCTGAAACCCATCTGAAACCGGCGGAAAAAATAAGAACCTGTATTCACAACCGTTGAACGCCGCCTGAGGGGCCTTTTTCCCGCCATACGGCGTCGCTTTCCCTTGCCATACGTCAGTATGGCTGCGGAAAATCTCCTTGTCTGA
>JAETOQ010000004.1 GCA_021771635.1 Oscillospiraceae bacterium
GCCATACGGCGTCGCTTTCCCTTGCCATACGTCAGTATGGCTGCGGAAAATCTCCTTGTCTGACGAGAAAAATCCTCGTCCATCCGGCATTCCCCGGTTATGAATACAGGTTCTTATTGTGAAATTCTAAGAATTTACGGCGTTAAGCAAGTACTTTCTGTGCCAAAGACGAAAAGACTTTTTACCGTTTCCCAAAAATATTTATGAAAAATATTGACCAGCAGGTCTATTTGTGGTAGATTCTAAAAATAGACCTGCTGGTCGATTTTTTGAGGTGAGTACATGAAGCGTGAAGAAAAAAACCAACAGACAAGACGGCGGATCATGGACGGCGCACTGGCTGAGTTTTCCAAACAGGGATACGGGGCCAGTTCCATCAATACCATCTGTGCCGCCCAGGACATTTCAAAGGGCATCGTGTATCACTATTTTGAAACAAAGGATGCTCTGTTCCTTGCCTGTGTAGCGGAGTGCTTCCAGCGTCTGACGGAGTACATCCGGGCAAATATGATAGAACAGGGCGATACAGGGTTCTGTTTGGAAGAATACTTTGCGATCCGCACAAGATTTTTTCGTTCCTATCCAGTTTATCAGCGCATTTTCTGTGAGGCGGTGGTTTCACCTCCCGAACATTTACGCGCCGAGATACAGACATGCAAGCAGGATTTTGACGCACTCAACATCCAGATCCTGGAACAGCTGCTGGATCCGCTCGCTCTGCGTTCCGGCGTCTCCAAGCAGGAAGTGATCGAGACCTTCCGCCAATTTCAGGATTTCATCAATATTCGTTATCAAATAGCCGATACAAACGGGCGGGAATTTGAGGCCCGTGAGGAAAACTGCCGCAAGGCGCTGGACATTTTACTCTATGGAGTCATCGAAAGGGAGAACACCAACCATGCCTAAGAAGGAACCGCAGACACAGTCCGTGCTGGCCGATCTGCCCCCCGCAAAATCCATCGTGAAGCTTGCCATTCCGGCCACTCTCGCCCTGCTGGCAAAGGCCGTCTATAACCTGGTGGACACCGCCTATATCGGAATGCTGCGCTCCGACATCGCACTGACGGCGGTGGGCGTTACCGTTCCGCTGCTGCTGATCATGGTGTCCATCGAAAACATCTTTGCGGCGGGCGCCGCGGTCCTCGCGGGCCGTCAGCTGGGGGCCAAGGACAGCGAGGGAGCCAGCCGTACCGCCACCACCATCATCGGCGTTTCCGTGATCATCGGCACAGTGCTTTCCATCGGCGGCATCGTCTTTCTGGAGCCGCTCATGCGGGCGTTTGGGGCGTCAGATGCCTCTCTGCCGCTGGCAAAGGACTACGCTTTCTGGATGTTTATCGCCGCGCTTGCCAATCTTCCGGCACAGAGCATGAACTGTGCCGCCAGGGCGGAATCCTCTGTCAAGATATCGTCTGTGGCCGTGATCACCGGCGCGCTTCTCAATGTGGTGCTTGATCCTGTTTTCATGTTTGACTGGGGGCTCAACATGGGGGTGGAGGGGGCCTCTCTGGCCACCACGGTCTCTCAGTTTGTCACCTTCTTTATCCTCACCTGGTTCTATGCCAGCGGGCGCTCCATCATCAAAATCAAGCGAAAGGCGTTCCGGCCGAGCTGGCAGCTGATCAAAACTGTCGCTGTCATCGGCATCCCGACGGCAGTCATCCAGATCTGCCTGTCCGTCGTGGCCTCGCTGACGAACGTTGCCGCCGCCGGACTGCCCCAATCCGATGAGATCATTGCCGCCTATGGAGTCGTCCAGCGTCTGATCCTCATCGGCTGCTATGTGATCATGGGCTTTATGCAGGGATATCAGCCGGTGGCCTCCTTTGCTTTTGGGGCGAGGAATGAGGACCGGTTCCATCAGTCCGTGCGCTTTGCACTGAAGGGCTCCCTGCTTCTGACCGTGCTGGTGGCCGCCGTCTATATCCTGTTATCCAGGCCGCTGATCCTGCTGTTTAACCAAAACCCCGTCATTGTGGAATATGGAAAGCAGCTGCTGATCTCGCAGGTGGCGCTCTATCCCGCTTTTGGCCTGTGCTATATGATGACCATCACCTATCAGACCATTGGAGCCTCCCGTTATGGGCTGTTCCTGTCCCTGATCCGGCAGGGCCTGTTCTTTATCCCCTTTATCCTGGCTCTGCCGAGGTTTTTCGGCGTGACAGGGATCTATCTCTCTCAGCCGGCCGCCGATGTGCTGACGATCCTGGTGTGCCTTTGCTCCATTAAATCCATGAAAGCCACCGCGTCCCGGAACATGGCGGAGGTGTAAGGAGGCGGCAGATGAACATGATCATTACGGTCAGCCGCCAATTTGAAAGCGGCGGGCGGCTGATCGGCGCTGAATTGTCCAAGAGGCTGGGGATTCCCTGTTATGAAAAAACGCTCTTTGAGGGGGCTGCCAAGCACAGCGGTATTCATCAGCTCTTTTTTGAGCAGGCAGAGGGACACAATGACCGCATCTATGCCAATACACTCTCCTGCCGCTATACCCCCATGGATATGTCTTTGGATGATCGGATGTATATTGTTGGGCGTTACGCACGGAGGGGGAGGGAATACGGGCTGGGGCCTGCATCTTTTGGCCAATACGTGACACATCGGAGCAAGCGTTATATCGCTTGCTCCGACTTTTTGCAAAGGTCAAGGTGCGCTCATTCCCCTGCGCGTCCTCTCAAAACCGGATCCGCTCTGCTGGACAGCGGTCTGGATTTTGCACGGCTAGCATTTTCAGCGCGTTGGCATAAGAGAAAGACACGCCTGCGGCGTGTCTTTTTTTGACGCTCTCGGCGTCTCAAATGTCAGGGTTCCCCCACGATATGGGGCAGGAAATAGCGGATCTGCTTTTTCCACCAGGGCCAGTCGTGGTTCACGTCCAGGCCCCAGTAATCCACCCACGCGCGGATACCCTTCTGCCGCAGTACCGCATCCAGCCGGCGGGTCCCGGCGAGGAGTGGCTCTTCCCAGGCACCCTGGCCCACGCAGATGATGATGTTCCGCTGGTTGTAGAGCTGGATATAGGGGTGGTCGGCGGGCATGTTGGCGATGCTGGCGCAGGGATCGTTGACGTAGACTACCTCGTCCATATAGCCGCCGTACATGTCGTATGTGTCATAAATGCCGGACAGGGCGATGACGCTGTCAAAGATGTCGGGGCGGCGGAAGAAGAAATTCCCCGCGTGGTACGCGCCCATGGAGAAGCCGGTGGACAGCAGGGCCTGGCCGGTGCCGTTGATCTCCCGGACGCGGGGGACCAGCTCTTCCATCACATACTGGTACCAGGTCTCATGCCGCCGGACACGGTCATAGGGATCAACGCCCTTGGCGGACACGGTCTCCCCGTCGATGGTGTCCACGGTGAACAGCTGGAGCTTTCCATGGTCCAGATAGTCGGCTAGGGTGTCCAGCATGCCGAAGCCCTCCCAGTCGTAAAAGCGGCCGTTCTGGCAGGGAAACGCCAGCACGGGCTTTCCGCCGTGGCCGTAGACCTTGAATTCCATATCCCGTCCCAGACAGCGGCTGGATTCCTTGTGATACTCAGCGTGCATGTGATCGCCTCCTTCGCCCATCCTACCATAAAACACCGCTGTGGGCAAGAGAGAGGCTTGCTTCGCAGCATTCCCCGGTTATGAATACAGGTTCTAAGATGCCTCTTGTTCCCGGTAAGCCGCGAAAAAGGGGGGTATCCGTTTTCGCGGATACCCCCAGTCAGGGAACTACTTTTTCATACTGCCGTCCCAACCCATCAGGTCTGTCAGCTCTTCGATGTGTTCCAGAGGGAACGGCGGCGACGCCAGGGGCTTCATGGCGATGGACATCAACTTCATGGGATTGTCGTCCGCCGCCACCCGGTTGGAATTCAGTTTGCCGCAGCGGCGGCAGCGGTGGATCAGCGCCCATTCGCCGTCCTTCCGCACCCACACGCCGATAGGGTCCATCCACCCGCCGCAGTCCGACATGCGGTCTCCCGGCACCTCGTCCACGTGGAGGCTGGACAGGCAGTTAGGGCAGTGGTCCCGGTGGCCGCTTCCAGCGCCTTCCGGCACCACCAATCTTCCGCACACCTTGCAGGTAAAAACCTCCCGGCAGGTGTGAGTCTTGTAATATCCTTTTTCAAATGACTTTCGTTTGTTTTCCCGATTCATGGGATGTGTCCTCCTAAAAAGTTCGTGGTTCTCTTTTTGGGAGGTCTGTGATACGCCGCGCAAACCTCCCGGTCAGCGGACAATCACCGAAGCACAGTATCGTTTCAAAAAACATGCTCCTTTTTAATAGATTTGCCTGCGGCATGATTTGATGATAGCATAGACGGTCCGCAGCCGCAACCCCATTCCACCGTATTTTCCTGAAAAAGCGGATACTGTCGCAACCGGGCGGAATTTCCCTTGCATTTTTTCCATAGCGGGGCTATAATTCAATGCCATAAAGCGCTAAATCACGAACAGGAGGGCTTTCCATGAATTTCGTGTTTATCTCCCCAAACTTTCCCGAGGCATACCGCTGGTTCTGCATCCGCCTGCGGGAGAACGGCGTCAATGTGCTGGGCGTGGGCGACGCATCCTATGAGGCTCTGCACCCGGATCTGAAAAGGACGCTGACGGAGTATTACCGGGTGGACAGCCTGGAAAATTACGACCAGGTCCTGCGGGCTCTGGGCTATTTCACCGGACAGTACGGCAAGATCGATTGGGTGGAGAGCAACAACGAATACTGGCTGGAGCTGGACGCCGCCCTGCGGACGGATTTCAACATCACCACCGGCCTGAAATCCCATGAGATCGAAAAATACAAGAGCAAGCTGGCCATGAAGGAATACTACCGGAAGGCGGGCATCCCTTGCGCCCGGTGCGCCCCCGTGACCACGGAGGAGGCTGGCTTCGCCTTCGCCGAAGAGGTGGGGTATCCCATCATCGTCAAGCCGGATAACGGTGTGGGCGCCATTGCCACCTGGAAGCTGAAGGATGACGGGGACATGGCCGAATTTTTCCGGGACCCGCCCGCCGTGCCCTACCTGATGGAGGAGTTCGTGTCCGGGCATGTCACCACCTATGACGGCGTGTGCAACTCCAAGGGCGAGGTCCTCTTCGCCGCCAGCCACATCACCCGGAACTCCATTATGGACATGGTGAACGAGGGCGTGCCCACGTATTATTACGTGGATAAGGAGGTCCCCGCCGATGTGGAGGCGGCGGGCAAGGCCACGCTGAAGGCCTTCGGCGCCTCCAGCCGGTTTTTCCATCTGGAGTTTTTCCGCCTCACCGAGGGCAAGAAGGGCCTGGGCGAAAAGGGCGATATCGTGGCCCTGGAGGTCAACATGCGCCCGGCCGGCGGCTTCACGCCGGATATGCTGGACTTTGGACAGAGTGTGGATGTGTACCAGATCTGGGCGGATATGGTGGCCTTTGACGAGCTGCGGCATACATACAACGGTCCCCACAGCTACTGTGTGTATGCGGGGCGGAGGGACGAGAACCACTATGTCCTCACCCTGCCGGAGCTGGAGAAGCGGTGCGGCAGCCATGCCCGGCTGTTCACCCGGATGCCGGACGCTTTGGCGGGCACCATGGGCAACCAGGTGGCCATTGCCTGCTTTGACACCCTGGAAGAGGTGGACGACTTCGTTCAGACCGCCTTTGAGCTGGCTTCGGTGGAAGTCTGATCGTCTGGAAAAGAGAGAAGCGCCTGATAAGGCGCTTCTCTTTTTGCATATGGAGGATGATATTATCCGGCGGACTCCGCTTGGTCCAGGTCCATCTGGTCCAGCTCCAGCCAGGTGCCGTTGATCTGTATGGCCTCCACGGCGGCGGGGTCTATGACACGATGGAAGGGGCCGCGGCTGACGGCGCCTCCCCAGCTGCCGTCTGGGCCGTTTTCCCATCTGCTGGATCGTTCACTGGAGAATCCTGTGACTTCCTCTCCGTTCACCCGGAGGGCCTCAATGGAGAGCGCGGAGGGATCTCCCTTTCCAATGGGACTGCCGTTGGCATCCAGTTCCAGACGCTCACATCCGGTATAGCTGACTGAAACGCGGAGAGGAGTCAGACTGACCTTGGTGACGCGGATGGGATCGCTTTCCGCGGGCTCCAGATCCACAGCTCCAAAATAGACCTGCTTCACGGCGTGAAGATCGACTGTGAAGGTGAATTCAAAGGGGCCCTGAAGAATATCACCGCTGATATCCAGATTTTCCAGATGAAGCGTCAGCTCCTGGGAATCTCCGCTGGTGTAGATCGAGGACTCGATCTGCATCTCATAGGCAGAGGTCTGCCGGTTGTAGAAATAGGCGGCGGAAACACCGCCGAAATAGCGGCTGGTTTCCAGATACTGGTCTAGATAGGTGTCCAGCTCTTCTTCGGACATGTATGGAAAACTCGTTTGGAGCGCCGCCTTGGTCTGCGCGCGGGAGGGGGTGAGCCAGGAGTCCTCAAACTTCACGCTGGACCAGTAGCTGGATGGGAGGGCCTCCCCCTCTAGAGAGAGGGACAGCATCAGGTCTTTTCCATCCCAGATAGCGCCATTCAGGACGACTGTCACGCCGTCCGCAGTCTGGCTCTGGCCGATGACCGTGCCCATGCTGGCCAACAGGTCCTCGGAGGCCTCCGGCGTCTGGGAGTCAGCGGCCTTGTTCCAGAACCACTGGGAGAACTGTCCGGTGACGGCGGCATAGCCGCAGGCGGACAGCACCAGCGCCGCCGCGATGACCGCTGCCGCCCAGCGGCGCTTCCGCCCGCGGGGCAGGGCGGCTCGGACTTTTTGCTCAATGCGGACACGGGACACCTCGTCCAGCGGCGGGCTGTCGGTCTCCAGGGCATTGGCCCATTCATACCACTCGTTCATAGGGGCACCTCCTTTTGCAGCAGTTTCCGGACACGGTGGAGCCGGGAGCGGACGGCGGACTCCGTCAGGCCATACCGCGCCCCGATCTCCGCCGCTGTTTCCAACAGCAGATAGTGCCGGAGGAAGATCTCCCCATCCGGCGGAGAGAGGGTGCGGATCTGCTCGGCCAGCACGGAGCCCAGCACCTTCCGCTCCAGAAAGTCGGAGTCCTCCACGTCGTTGTCGAACAGGGGCACTTCCGCCCGGCGGCGCAGGACCCGCCAGCGGTCGATGGCGAGGTTCCGGGCCGTGGTGATGACAAAGCCCCGCAGAGTCTCCGCCGCCAGGGAGTCCCCGGCCTGCCAGATTTTGATGAGGGTGTCGGCGGCGATCTCCTCGATATCTGCCTGACGCCCGGGCAGGACACGTCCGGCGATGGCCGCCGCCAGGGGCGCATACCGCGCGGTCAGTTCGGCCAGGGCCGCGTCAGGGGCATGGTGCAGCTGTGCCAGCAATTCCCGGTCCGTCATCCGTCCACCTCCTTTCGCTTTCATGATGGATACGATGGAAACCCGCAAAACGGTGCAAAATTTTTTTAAAAAGAAAAACGGCCTTGCCCCGCCGGCAGGCAGGGCAAGAGAAGAATGGCCGTCCGGCGGGAACACCGAACGGCCGTTGAAGTTGTCATGCCCAGCCCATGGCGGTGAGAAAGTCCGTCAGGGCTTCCTGGGGTGTTTGATCCGCGTCTTCCTCCATGGCGGAGAAATCTTTAAATGCGGGCCACGCCGGAATCGTAGGCGGCCTGCTTCACGGCGGCGGACACGGCATCCGCCACCCGGGGATCAAAAGCGGCGGGAATGATGTAGTCGGCGGAGAGATCGTCACCCACCAGGCCGGCCAGTGCGCGGGCGGCTGCGATCTTCATCTCGTCATTGATGTCGCTGGCCCGGGCGTCCAGGGCGCCCCGGAAGATGCCGGGGAAGGCCAGGACGTTGTTGATCTGGTTGGGGTAGTCGCTGCGGCCCGTGGAGACCACCGCCGCGCCGCCGGCTTTGGCGTCATCGGGGAAGATCTCCGGCGTGGGATTGGCGCAGGCGAAGATGATGGCGTCTTTGTTCATGGTTTTGACCATGTCGGTGGTGACCATGCCGGGGGCGGAGACGCCGATAAACACATCGGCACCCACCAGAGTTTCCGCCAGAGTGCCGGGCCTCTTCTGGAGATTCGTGACCTGGGCCATCTCCTCCTTGATCCAGTTCAGGCCCTCCCGGCCCGCATAGATGGCGCCCTTGCGGTCACAGAGCGTGACGTCCCTGGCACCCGCGGAGAGCAGGAGCTTGGTGATGGAAATGGCGGCGGCGCCCGCGCCGTTGATGACGATGCGGACCTCCTCCAGCTCTTTGCCCACCACCTTCAGGGCGTTGGTCAGGCCCGCCAGGGTGATGACGGCTGTGCCGTGCTGGTCGTCGTGGAAAATGGGGATGTCGCAGCGCTCCTTCAGCCGCCTCTCGATCTCAAAGCACCGGGGGGCGGAAATGTCCTCCAGATTCACGCCGCCGAAGCTGCCAGCCAGCAGGGCCACGGTATTCACGATATCGTCCACATCATGGCTTCTGACGCACAGGGGGATGGCGTCCACGCCGCCGAAGGCTTTGAAAAGGACGCACTTGCCCTCCATGACCGGCATGCCGGCCTCGGGACCGATGTCGCCCAGGCCCAGGACGGCGGTGCCGTCGGTGACCACGGCCACGGTGTTCCAGCGGCGGGTCAGCTCATAGCTTTTATTGACGTCCTTCTGGATCTCCAGGCAGGGCTGGGCCACGCCGGGGGTGTAGGCCAGGGAAAGGGCCTCCTTGCTGTCCACGGCGGCGCGGGGCGTCACCTCCAGCTTGCCCTTCCATTCGTAGTGCAGACGCAGAGATTCTTTTGCGTAATCCATCGTTCCAAACTCCTCTCATATGTTGAAAAATCATACCTATTTTACGGAAAAACAGAGCGGCTGTCAATTCTGTTTCCAAAATACTTGAAATCCCAGATTTCCTATGGCAAAATAAAAATATAAAGGGGGTATGGATATGAGGATTTCCACCAGGGGACGGTACGCCCTGCGGCTGATGATGGATATCGCGTCCCACGACCGGGAGGGCTATGTGTCCCTGAAAGACGCGGCAGCCCGGCAGGAGATCTCCATGAAGTACCTGGAGCAGATCGCGGGAATGCTGGCCAAAGCGGGGATGCTGCGCAGCGGCCGGGGCGCCCAGGGCGGCTATCGTCTGGCGAAGGAGCCGGAGGCATACACCATCGGCAGCATCCTGCGGCTGACAGAGGGCAATCTGGCCCCGGTGTCCTGCTTGGAAGGGCCGGAGAACACCTGCCAGCGGTGCGGCGAATGCCCCACGCTGGACTTCTGGACGGGGCTGTACGCCGTGGTGAATGACTACATTGACCGCTTCACCCTGGCGGACCTGCTGGCGGAGCAGGCGAAAAAGCCATAAAAGCAATATAAGAGAAAACGGAGGACCGGCACTTGCCGGTCCTCCGTTTTTGACTCCAGCGGGAAGTTACAGGGACTTCTCGTAGGACTCGATCATCTTCTTGACCATCTGGCCGCCGACAGAGCCGGCCTCACGGGAGGTCAGGTCGCCGTTGTAGCCTTCCTTCAGGTTGACGCCGACCTCGGAAGCGGCCTCCATCTTGAACTTATCCATAGCGGCGCGGGCCTCGGGAACGTTGATCTTGTTAGAATTCTTGCTAGACATAATCCTTTTCTCCTTTTCATCTATCAAACATGAGTGGGTTTACTGGGTATCGCGAGCATAGTTTGACTCGAAAGAACAGGAATATGCCGATTTTTTGCCGGAAATTTTTGCTTGCGAGAATTGATCTGTATTCACGGATGGATGCGGAGCTGCCCGGCGGAGTCAGGGACGCCCGCGGTCCGGCAGGAAGCAGAGACAGCCCGCTTCCCGGGTGCGGTTCAGATCGATGAGCCGCTGGTTGCTGCTGCCCCGGAACCGCAGGGAGATGTCCTTCAGCTCCTCCACGAAGCGGCCGTCCACCAGCACGTCCAGCAGGGACAGCAGCTCGTCCGTCACCTCACAGCGGGGGTGGCTGCCGTCGGTCAGCAGCTCCTCGTAGGTAAAGCCGGAGAAGCCCCAGATGGTCTTTTGGGGATATGCCGCCCGCACCCGGCGGAGAAAGGGCACCAGCGCCCGCTGGTTTTCCGGCTCAAAGGGCTCGCCTCCCAGCAGCGTCAGGCCGTTGATATAGTCCGGCGCCAGCATGGCAAGAAGCATGTCCTCCGTCTCCTCCGTAAAGGGCTGGCCGTAGGTGAAGTCCCAGGTCTGGGGCTGGAAGCAGTTTTTGCAGTGGTTGGTGCAGCCGGAGACGAACAGCGTCACCCGCACGCCTTCGCCGTTGGCGATATCGCAGTTTTTGATCTCTCCGTAATACATGAAAACATCTCCGATCAGCCTCCGCAAAACAGAAAATCAACCAGCGGCTTGGTGGCTTTTTGCGGGACGGGTGGTATCATTTTCAAACGGCTTACAGGTGCAGGACGCGGTCCCGGATCTCCTGTGTCCGGCCCTGGTTCCAGAACTGGGTGCCGATATAGCCGCAGGTGCGGCGGGCCACATTCATCTTGTCCTGGTCCGTGTTGCCGCACTTGGGGCACTTCCAGATCAGCTTGCCGTTCTCCTCCACGATCTGGATCTCACCGTCCCAGCCGCAGACCTGGCAGTAGTCGCTCTTGGTGTTCAGCTCGGCGTAGATGATGTTGTCATAGATGAACTTCATCACCTGCAGGACCGCCTCCAGGTTGTTCTGCATGTCCGGCACCTCCACGTAGCTGATGGCGCCGCCGGGGGACAGGTGCTGGAACTGGGCCTCGAATTTCAGCTTGTCGAAGGCGTTGATGTTCTCAGACACATGGACGTGGTAACTGTTGGTGATATAGCCCTTGTCCGTGATGCCCTCAATGACGCCGAAGCGGCGCTGGAGGCACTTGGCGAACTTGTAGGTGGTGGACTCCAAAGGCGTGCCGTAGAGGGAGTAGTCGATGTTCTCCGCCTTCTTCCACTCGGCGCACTTGTCGTTCATCTTCTGCATGACGCTCAGGGCAAAGGGCGTGGCGGAGGGGTCGGTGTGGCTCTTGCCGGTCATATACTTCACGCACTCGTACAGGCCCGCGTAGCCCAGGGAGATGGTGGAGTAGCCGTTGTACAGCAGCTTGTCGATGGTCTCGCCCTTTTTCAGACGGGCCAGGGCGCCGTACTGCCACAGGATGGGGGCCACGTCGGAGACGGTGCCCAGCAGCCGCTCGTGGCGGCAGCGCAGGGCCCGGTGGCACAGCTCCAGACGCTCCTCAAAGATGCGCCAGAACTTTTCCAGATTGCCGCCGGAGCTGAGGGCCACATCCGGCAGGTTGATGGTGACCACACCCTGGTTGAAGCGGCCGTAGTACTTGTGCTTTCCCGGCTCGTAGTTGCCTGCGTTGGCGATGTTGCCGATACCGGCGTCGGTGAAGCGGTCCGGAGTCAGGAAGGAGCGGCAGCCCATGCAGGTGTACACGTCGCCCTTCAGCTCCAGCATCTTCTTCTCGGAGATGTAGTCGGGCACCATCCGGCGGGCGGTGCACTTTGCCGCCAGCTCCGTCAGATACCAGTAGGGGGAGTCCTCATGGATGTTGTCTTCCTCCAGCACGTAGATGAGCTTGGGGAAGGCGGGGGTGATCCACACGCCGTCCTCGTTCTTCACGCCCTCGTACCGCTGCTCCAGAGTCTCCTCAATGATAAGAGCCAGGTCTTTTCGCTCCTGGTCGTTTTTGGCCTCGCCCAGGTACATGAACACCGTGACAAAGGGGGCCTGTCCATTGGTGGTCAGGAGTGTCAGCACCTGGTACTGGATGGTCTGCACGCCCCGGCGGACCTCATCCCGGAGGCGGGCCTCCACCAGCTCGGAGAGCTTCTCCTCACCGGGGGCCGTACCGATGGCGGCCATCTCCTGCTCCACCACTTTCCGCAGCTTTTTCCGGCTGACGTCCACAAAGGGCGCCAGGTGGGCCAGGGAGATGGACTGCCCGCCGTACTGGTTGGAGGCCACCTGGGCGATGATCTGGGTGGCGATGTTGCAGGCGGTGGAGAAGCTGTGGGGCCGCTCGATGAGGGTGCCGGTGATGACAGTGCCGTTTTGCAGCATGTCCTCCAGGTTCACCAGGTCGCAGTTGTGCATATGCTGGGCATAATAATCCGTGTCATGGAAGTGGATGATGCCCTCCCGGTGGGCCTCCACGATATCGGGGGGCAGCAGGAGCCGCTCGCTGATGTCCCGGGAGACCTCGCCGGCCATATAGTCCCGCTGAGTGGAGTTCACCACGGGGTTCTTGTTGGAGTTCTCCTGCTTGGCCTCCTCATTGCAGCACTCGATGAGGCTCAGGATCTTTTCGTCGGTGGTGTTGCTCTTGCGGACCAGGGAGCGGGTGTAGCGGTAGGTGACATAGTTCTTCGCCACCTCGAAAGCGCCGTGGGCCATGATCTGGTACTCCACCAGGTCCTGGATCTCCTCCACGGAGGGGGAGCGGTTCATCTTCTGGCAGGCCAGGTCCACAGACTCCGCGATCCGCTGAATCTGCATGGGCGTCATGCGGACGCTCTCCTCAATGCTCTCATTGGCCTTGGTGATGGCCGCGATGATCTTTGTGATATCAAAGACCACTTCTGTTCCGTTTCGCTTGATGACTGTCATGGAAGCTCCCTCCGTTGATTCCCTTGCGGTTGGACCGCAATATCTATTGTAATGAAACTATTATAATATACAAGATATAGAAAAGCTAGTTGCTTTTACCACTGTGGGGCAAAAGATTTGTACTGTGCCGCATCGACGGCACAGTCTCTATTCTGGCAAAAGAACCGCGGTTTGTCCATTGGGAGTTTCGCCAGAAATCGACCGGAAAATTCTCCATGCGGAAGATGGGCGGCCACGGCTATGGAAATCGCCGGCCCTGGGGCCGCTCCTGCTGGAAACGGTACATGCGCATCTGCGGACGGCTTGGGTTCCAACAAAAAAAGAGGTGCGCGGACGCGCACCTCCAGTTTTGCGACAAAGGCGTTCAGCGGACAGAGAACTTGTTCCAGAAGGCCAGCAGGCCGCCCTTGAAGCACAGCAGCATGGACACCACGGCGCCGAAGCTGGCCTGGAAGATCTGGAAAGGCAGCTTCAGCAGCGCCGCGCTGGCGTCGGCGTAGACAAAGGCGCGGCCCAGAGAGTAACCCGCCACATTGATCAGAACGCCCAAGATCACGCCTGCCAGAGCGCCGCGGACACGGTGCTCCTTTGCCAGCTTATGGGCGCACAGGGAGACTACCACGGCTTGCAGGCCATGTGTCGCCAGAGAGACGAACATAGGGGCGGGATAAAAGAAAAAGTCACCCAAAAACGCGCCGACGCCGCCTACGAGAAAGGCCCCCAGAGGGTCCAGCAGGATGGCGGCGGTGCAGATCACAGCGTCGTTCAGGTAGAGGTGGCCGCCTGGGACGGGAATGCTGAAGGAGCTCATAACGATGTTCAGCGCCATCAGCATGGCGGTGACCGTGAGCCACTTCACCGGACGCACGGTGTGCAGAGAGGATGCAGACATGAGGAACAGCCTTCTTTCTTAGAGCTTATCCATAAATTAAGAGCACATAGCTTGCTTGCATATTATGCGGCATACTTCGTTGCTTTTTCTTGCCGGGCGTCAGCCCGCCTGCGAAAAATCGCCTCGTCTGACGCAAAATCTGACGGCGCAATCTGCGCACGCCTAATTTACGGATAAGCTCTTAATCGTATGGACACATCTTAAACCTGAAATGACCATGGTAAAAGTTCCAATATATGAAAATTTTATAAGGTCAGATGTGAAGAATTTCATAGATACCGTGGGCCACGCCGTCCTGATCATGGTGTACCGTCACGTGATCCGCCGCTGCCAGACAGGTGGGGGTGGCATTTGCAACAGCAATGCCGCATCCGACAAAGGCCAGCATGTCCGCGTCATTGTCGCCGTCACCAAAGGCGGCGATCTGCGCGGGAGAGAGGTCCAGCAGCTCCGCCACATACCGGACGCCGGAGTGCTTGCCCGCGTCCCGGTGGGAGATCTCAATCAGCTGCCGGACAGAGGAGGTGATATAGATGTCCGGGACGCTCTCTTTCAGCAGCCCCCAGACATGCGTCTTTGTCTCCTGGTCCGGGACCACCAGGTCCAGACTGTCCAGATGGTGGATATGGGCGCGGATGAAGGCGGCGATATCCGACTCTGGGCGGCGGGTGCGCTGGATGTACGGAATGGACTGGGGTGCGGCGCCGTGGCCCAACGGGTCCGCCACATAGGCGGCATCGGCATAGGCCCGCCCATCCACAAAGGCCTCGTAAACGACACGCTCTCCGGCTGTCAGACGCAGGATCTCCTGAACGGACCGGGATTTCAGCGCATAGCTGTGCAGGCGTTTGCCCGTGGGGATATGGTAAACGGCGGCGCCGTTGGAGGTGATGGCGTATTCGATGCCGGGGACGGACAGCACGTCCTGGGGCAGGGAGGCAAAAGCCCGTCCGCTGGCGATCACGATATGGACGCCCCTGCTGATAGCGTACTCCAAGGCCCGCCGGTTCCCCGGCGACAGGCGGCCGGCCCCATCCAATGTGGTCTGGTCCAGATCCAGTGCGATACATTTGATATCCATTTCATCGCCTCCTGCCGGCTATTGTAACACGGATAAAGGGGACTTGCAACGCGGCGTCCTCCGTGGTCCGGCTGTACCAATGGCTTGAAATACCCCTGCGGACATAGTAAAATAAATCCAACATGGATCAGAGCTTTGAAGAGAAGGTGTATCATGAAAAAATATGAATACGTTAACGTCCATATCGGAAAGTTCTGCGGCGCAAAATCGGAAGAACACCGGACGATCATTGACGAATATGCGGCCAGGGGCTGCCGCTATGTGGGTTATATACCGACCAATATCAGCGGTTATGGAAAGATCAAGGACATGGACCTGGTGTTTGAGCTGAAGTGCTGAACCGGAATAAAAACAGCCCTTTGGCACAAAACCAGAAGGAGAGACAGATCGACAGCACCCTTCAGGAGATAACGGAGGATACAGATATGGAACAGGACTTATCCCGCGGACTGCTGGCGTTTTTGGACGCCAGTCCCACCTGCTATCACGCGGTGGAGGAACTGACAAAGGAACTGCTGGGCAACGGATACCAGCAGCTCTGGGAGTCCCGGCCCTGGCGGCTTGCCGAGGGCGGAAGCTATTTTGTGGTGCGGGGGGACTCCACCCTCGCGGCCTTCCGGGTGCCCTGCCGGGACTTCCGGGGATTCATGCTGGCGGCGGGGCACAGCGATTCGCCGGCATTCAAGATCCGGGAGGCGGCGGAGGTCGCCTCCCCGGGCAATTGCACCCGGCTCAGCGTGGAGCCTTACGGCGGCATGATCATGCGCTCCTGGCTGGACCGGCCCCTGTCCGCGGCGGGCCGTGTCATGGTGCGGGAGGATGGAGGGATCCGCTCCCGGCTGGTGAACGTTGACCGGGACCTGCTGATCATCCCCAGCGTTGCCATCCACATGGACCGGGAGGTCAACAAGGGCACGGCCCTGAAGGCCAACACGGACATGCTGCCGCTGCTGGGCGGCGCGGGCGAGCCGGGGCGGTTCCGCCGCCTCATTGCGGAAAGCGCCGGCGTGCCGGAGGACGGCGTGCTGTCCACGGAGCTGTTCCTCTATCCCCGCACCCCAGGCGTGCTGATGGGGATCGACGGGGAGTTCATCGCCGCGCCCCGGCTGGACGACCTGCAGTGCGTGTTCGGCTGCTTCCGGGGATTCCTGGCGGCGGAGGCCGGCGCCAGCGTGCCGGTCCTGTGCGTGTTCAACAATGAAGAGGTGGGCAGCGGCACCCGGCAGGGGGCGGACTCCACCTTCCTGACCGACGTGCTGGAGCGCATCAGCGACTCTCTGGGCCGGTCGGCGGAGGAGCACCACGCGGCCCTTGCCAACAGCTTCCTGGTGTCGGCGGACAACGCCCACGCCCTCCATCCGGCCCACCCGGAGTACGGGGACCCGCAGGAGTCCCCCGTGCTGAACGGGGGTGTGGTCATCAAATACAACGCCAACCAGCGTTACACCACCGACGCGGTATCCGCCGCCGTCTTTGGGCAGATCTGCGCTGAGGAGGGCGTTCCGGTGCAGCGGTACAGCAACCGGGCGGACCTGCCCGGCGGCTCCACCCTGGGCAACATCAGCAGCGCCCACCTGTCCGTCCCCACAGTGGACATCGGCCTGCCCCAGCTGGCCATGCATTCCGCCTGTGAGGTGGCGGGCGTCCGGGACACGGAGGCCCTGGTCAAGGCCATGACGGCCTACTACGGCAAAAGCCTGAGGACCGGGCCGGAGGGAATCGAAATTTTATAAGGATTTTACAAAAGCCGGTGATTTCACCGGCTTTTGTCATTGATTTGTTACACACGACGAAGCGGATTATGATATGATAAGAAAAAATGTGGAGGCCCCATGAACGAGGAACGGCGAAGCGTGCTGCGGGCGGCCATCGATGCCGGAGAGGGGGCCCTGCGCCATCTGGACAGCGCCATGGTACGGCTGAAGGGAAACTCGACGGAGAAATAGGCGGGAAAGGAGTACATATGGAGGGATATTGTGGGAAATCCTGTGAGATCTGCACCTGGCGGGAGCGGCTGGGGTGTCCCGGGTGCCAGGAGGGGCCGGGACGGGCCTTTTCCGGCGGCTGCGGCATCGCCGCCTGCTGCCGGGGCAAGGGCCACGCCACCTGTGCCACCTGCGGCTTTTTGACCGGATGCCCCACCCGGATGAAACGGGAGGATATGCCTGCCCTGCGGCAGAGCGCCCTGGAGCGGGAGGCGGAGCGGCGGAAGTGGATGGGGGAGAACGCTCCGCTGCTGGGAAAGTGGCTGTGGGTGCTGTTCTGGCTGTTCATCCCCAGTGAGATCGGGACACTGATGACAAATGATACCATCGCGGGAGCGTTCCCGGCGCTGCTGGTGCCGGGGCAGGTCCTGACGGTGGCTGTGAGTGCCGCTTATGCACTGGTGCTGTGGAAGCTGGCGCCGGTAGGAAAGCGCTACCGCGCCGCGGCGCTCTGTATGCTGGTGGCCGCGGCCCTCGCAGTTCTGCCGCTGGCGGGCGTGCGGGAGCAGAGCACGGTATGGTGGCTGGTCTCCCTGCCGGGGATGGCGGTGAGCCTGTATGGGACGTATCAGGAATACCAGGCCCACGCGGAGGTGCTGGACGGCGTGGATGATGATCTGGCGGCGAAATGGCGGAAGCTGTGGAAGTGGGAGATCGGCCTGCTGGCGGGCTTGTTGGGATGCCTGCTGCTGGTGTTGGTCGCCGGGCTGCTGGGCGCGCTGGTGATGATCGCGGTGTCCATCGGCATCCTAGTCGTGGCGGTTTTGAAGCTGGTGTACCTGTACCGGACAGCCAGATTGTTCAGAGATCATATTCCATCTGAAACGGAGCGGTTAGAGGCATGAGACTTTACTTCAAACAGCGTTTTTTCTCCTGGTTCGACAGCTATGATATCTACGACGAGGATGGGAACACGGTCTACACCGTGGAGGGGAAGCTCTCCTGGGGCCACTGTCTCCATATCCTGGACGCCGGGGGGAACCACATCGGCACGGTCCAGGAGCGGGTATTCACGTTTCTTCCCAAGTTCGAACTGTACGAGTACGGGACGTACATCGGCTGTATCCAAAAGGCGTTCACCTTTTTCACGCCCCGGTTTGACATTGACTGCAACGGCTGGCAGGTCCAGGGCAGCTTCATGGAGTGGGACTACACGGTGACGGAGCCCTGCGGCGCCCTGGTCGCCACCATCACCAAAGAGCTGTTCAACTGGACGGACACCTATGTCATCGACGTGGCGGACCCCGGAAACGCCCTGCGGGCACTGATGCTGGTGCTGGCCATTGACGCCGAAAAATGCTCGAGGAATTAAATAGTCCCTGATATGGGAGGCCTCATTGTTGGAAGGAAAAAGATACCCCGCCGTGCAGCTTTTCAGCTGCGCGGCGGGGATCGTGTTAGCTGTCTGCTTGAAAGTGATCGGAGAGGACAGCCTCTTCAGCAGCCTTCTGGGCCTCAATCAGAATATTTGCCGCCACACCGATGTTTTGCTGTTCCAGTGCTTGGCGTGCCTGCTCGGTGGCACGGAATAGGTAAAAATAAAGTTCACGATAAGTCGTCATGAGCATTCTCTCCTAAAAATACCAAATCGGGATATATTCAATATACCATACTGGCATAATAATGTCAAGGTGATGCTTTTGAGACTGAAAGAATTACGCTTGGCACGCAGAATGACACAGCAGCGATTGGCGATGGAATTGTCTATGAGCCAGAATACGGTCAGTCGTTATGAAAATGGGGAGCGGGAGCCGGGACTGGCAGAATTGATTCGAATTGCGGACTATTTTGAAGTTTCTGTGGATTATTTGCTGGAGCGGACAGATCAACCGCGATAGGTGAATAAAAGCACCATTGGATTGTTTGCGGCTCCAATGGCGCTTTTTATTTTTATGGCGTTTCCGGTTCACTGTCGGCGTCCTCGGCGGCCAGCTCGTCCCTGGCCTGCTGGAGGACCTTTTTTTCGGACTTGGTAGTCAGTTGGGATTCATCGAATTTGGCGAACATGTCCGGGCGGCGGCGCATGGTGCGCTTGTAGCTCTCCTTTTTCCGCCAGTCCGCCACCTTGCCGTGGTCGCCGGAGAGCAGGATCTCCGGCACCTGCCGGCCGTGCCACTCGGCGGGGCGGGAGTACTGGGGGTACTCCAACAGGCCGTTCCAGTGGGATTCCTCCTCAAAGCACTCGGCGTCCGGCAGGACGCCGGGGACCATGCGGCACACGGCGTCCGCCACCGCCATGGCGGGGATCTCGCCGCCGGTGAGGACGAAATCACCCATACTGATCTCCTCGTCCACGCACTCGTCGATGAACCGCTGGTCGATGCCCTCGTAGTGGCCGCAGACCAGAATCAGGTGGTCATACTGCTCCTTCAGCTCCCGGGCCACCGCCTGGGTGAAGGTGCGGCCGCAGGGGGACATAAAGATGGTCCTGCCGGGGCCGTAGGTCTCCACGATATGGGCCCAGCAGCGGTAGAGGGGGTCCGCCTGCATGACGGCGCCCCGGCCGCCGCCGTAGGGATAGTCGTCCACCTGCATCTGCTTGTTGGTGGTGTATTCCCGGATCTGGTGGGTGCGGATGGCAATATGGCCCCGCTCCTGGGCACGGCCCAGGATGCTGACGTTCAGCATGGCGTCCACGGAGTCGGGGAAGAGGGTCATGATGTCAATGTTCATCCGTCGCCATCCCCTCCCAGACGTGGACCTCCATGCGGTTGAGGCTCAGGTCCACGGATTTGATGAACGCGTCCTTCACGGCGGGGATCAGGTATTCCCGGGCGCCCCGGACAGTATAGACCTTGTGGGCGGGATAGGAGTCCACCTGGACGATCTCACCCAGGCAGGCGCCGGTGGCGGCATCGTAGACCTCCACGCCCAGCAGCTCATCATCAAAATATTCACCCTCGGGCAGATGGGCGTCCTCCCGGCGGATATACAGGTCCTTGTCCTTATAGGTCAGGGCGGTGTTCATATCGTCCACGCCGGGGAGCTTCATCAGCACCAGGCTCTTGTGGACGTGGTTGGCGGTGGGGGTGACGGGCCTGCCGTCGATATAAAAGGTCTTGAAGCGGGTCAAAAAGCCGGGATCACCGTCCCGGGGCTGGACACGGACCTCGCCCTTGATGCCGTGGGCATTGACGATGCGGCCGACCTTGATGGTTTCCAGTTTCATGGAATTGGCTCCTTTTGTGTTGATACGATTAGTATAGCTTGTTTTTTGCCAGGTGGCAAGGGGGGAGGGGGGATGTCCGGCTTTGCCGGACGGGAATGCCCCCCCATTTTCTTTGTTTGCGACAAAGAAAACGGGCCGTGCACGGTCCAAAAGAAAAACGCTTTTGGGGGTCCAACTTTGTCCACTTGGGACAAAGTTGGACGGGAGTTGGTGGTTAGATGTGCCACTAAGTCCGGAATCCTTCTGCCGGGGGCGCTATACCGGGTACGAGGGTAGAACTGCGACGCCGCATTTAGGCGTGGGTGCATGGGCGGGGCGGTCGATGAAAGGCTTTTACCTCTGGCCCCGTGTGTTCCGCTTCGCTACACACTACCTCGTCCCACATCGAAGAACAGGCCCTCAAATACGCTACACTGCCTCAATTGCCCAGACAGCGCTAAGCGAAGCGGGGAGCGCGGAAAGAGACGCTGGTCAAGTCCAGTCTTTGCCCGTCCTCGCAATTCCGATTCGCGTGGCTGAAAGTCCAAAGATTCAGCAAGACCGGGCCCGCGCCCAACGCTTCATCTAGCCTCGACCGCCAAGGTCTCTTGCTGGGCCCCCCGTATTTTAAGCAAATAAGGCGTGAAGCGCCGTTTTGCGCTCAAGCGCCTTCTCTTTGGACCGTGCACGGCCCGTTTCTCTTTGGCATGACAAAGAGAAATGGGGGGTGCATTCCCGTGCCGCAAAGCGGCACACCCCCGTCCTGTCCGAGAACGAAAAAATCCCGGCCAAGCGGCCGGGAATGATAAGATTATATATTTTTTAACAAATCTGCAATGATTTGCTGTTGTTTTGGGGAGAGTGCAGACCAATTGTCCAACATTTCCTGTTGCTGTGATGTTAACGAAATAGGCTCATCACCTTCGGCAAAGAATTGGGATAAAGTGATGCCCAGTCCTTTGCATAACTTATCTAAAGTCTGAATGGTGGGAGTCTGTTTTTTGGCATACCAAGTCGAAATCGTTGATTGAGGTATTCCCGTGTTTTTAGCAAGTTCATATTCGGACCAACCGCGTTTTTGGCGAAGCCGATCGATCTCTATTAAGATGTTTTTCATATGAACCCCCTTATTACTTCTTTATAACGTATATTATAGTTCGGAAAAACGTTGATTATTAGTCATTTAAATCGTATAATTATATCGTTATAAATAATCACTGGGGGGAAATAAAAATGAACTTCAGCAAAGAGGTCCATCAAATCAAAACGGATCTGTACACCGATACACGTTTAAAAAGTCTCTTTTACGGCTACCTTCTGGACGAAAAGGCGTCAAAACGGAATCCTTGGGAGGAACTCTACACGGAGGGAGAGACCGCTCTGCCAAAACTACTGACTGACGCGCAGCAGAAAAAGCTGTTCGACATCGAGGGCGGCTACAAACACTGTCTGCAATGTGCCTTTTCGTTCTCCTTCCCACGGGGCCTCTGCGCCGCCTTTCAGCAGTATTTCACCGACGACACCGGGGAAAATGCCTTTCAGGACTGGATAGAGAAGCGTCTGCCGGAAGAGCCGGTGGCAAAGTTCCACGGCGGGCTTCTGAATTATCGGAATCGATGCGCGGGATACCTCTCCAAGCTGGAAGAAGAGGTGGACGAGGCGGCGAAGAAATACATCCGCGGCATCGAACGCGTATGGAACGACCGGATCAACGGCGTGCTGCGGTACGGCTTCTATCTGGGCTACCGCTGCGGGCTGTCCGCCATCACGATGGATCTATCCCTCCAAGAGGCGGAGGATCTGGAGAAAAAGATCCTGCTGACGGAGTTTGGCTTGAAGATCACAAGCACCCATTGGACAAAGGAAGCGCTGGATCAGACAAACCCCTACTACTTTTGAAAACCGATAAAAAGCCCCCGGCCACCGGCCGGGGACTTTTCTCAGTCTACGATATCAACGGAAACCTTGACTCCGGTGCGCTGCGCATAGGAGCGGACGACCGTCCGGATCTCCTTTGCGATGCGGCCCTGACGGCCAATGACCTTGCCCATGTCGTCGGGGGCGACGCGCAGCTCCAACGTCAGCTCCTGATCGCCCTGGATCTCGGTTACAGAGACCGCGTCAGGATCATCCACAAGGTTTCTGGCGATATAGAGCAGCAAGTCCTTCATCTGAACTCCTCCGGATCAGAGGACTTCCACTTTTTTCAGCAGAGCTCTGACGGTGTCGGTGGGCTGAGCGCCGGACTTGATCCAAGCCTGAGCGCGGTCTGTGTCGATCTTGATCTCAGCGGGGGAGACGCAGGGGTTGTAAGTGCCGATCTCCTCGATGAAACGGCCATCCCGGGGGAAACGGGAGTCGGCGACAACAACGCGGTAGAAGGGAGCCTTCTTGGCGCCCATGCGGCGCAGTCTGATCTTAACCATGATTTGTACCTCCAAAAATGTTATCAAAATAATTCTATCTATAAATGCTTGAGCACTTATATACCTTGGTGAATTGATAATAGATCATTGACAATGAATGGGAGAACAGGGAGGCCGCCTTCGGCGGCGATTTAAAAGCATTTGCCGCAGGCAAATTCCTCCATCATCAATTGTCAATTATCCCGTTATTTGAAGCGTTTCTTGCGGCCAAAGCCGTGCATCCTGCCGCCCATGCCCATCATACCGGGCATCCGGCCCTTGGAAAACTGCTTGGTCAGCTGCTGCATCATCTCGAACTGCTTCAGCAGGCGGTTGACATCCACCACCTGCAGGCCGCAGCCCGCGGCGATGCGCTTTTTGCGGCTGGCGTTCAGGATCTGGGGATTTTCCCGTTCCAGCGGCGTCATGGAGAGGATGATGGCCTCCGTATGGGCCATGACCTTCTCATCAATGGTGGCGCCCTGGAGCTGTTTGCCCAGATTGCCCGGCATCATGCCCGCCAGCTGGCTCAGATCGCCCATGCCCCGCAGCTGCTGGAGCTGGTCATAGTAATCCTGAAGGGTGAAGCGGTTTTTCTTCAGCTTCTCTTCCAGCTTGGCGGCCTGCTTTTCATCGTAGTTGGCCTGGGCCTTTTCGATGAAGGAGAGCATGTCGCCCATGCCGAGGATGCGGGAGGCCATGCGGTCGGGGTGGAACGGCTCGATCATGTCCAGCTTCTCGCCGGTGCCCACGAATTTGATGGGCTTGCCGGTGGAGGCCCGAATGGAGAGAGCCGCGCCGCCGCGGGCGTCACCGTCCAGCTTGGTGAGGATGACGCCGTCGATGCCCAGTGCCTCGTCAAAGGCGGAGGCGGCGTTCACCGCGTCCTGGCCGGTCATGGCGTCCACGACTAACAAGATCTCGTTGGGATGGACCGCGGCTTTCATCCGCTTCAGCTCGTCCATCAGTGTTTCGTCCACATGGAGACGGCCGGCGGTATCCAGGAACACCATGTCATTTCCGTAGTCCCTGGCGTGACGAATGGCGGCTTCCGCGATCTTCACGGGGTCTCCCTGGCCCTGTTCAAAAACAGGCAGTTCCATCTGGGAGCCTACCACCTTCAGCTGCTCGATGGCGGCGGGGCGGTACACGTCGCAGGCGGCCAGCAGGGGACGCTTGGTGTACTGCCGGCGCATCAGGCCCGCCAGCTTGGCGGTGGTCGTGGTTTTGCCGGCGCCCTGAAGGCCCACCATCATGACCACCGTGGGGCCGTTGTTGGCCATGGCCAGCTTGGCGTTGGCGCCGCCCATCAGGTTCGTCAGTTCCTCGTTGACGATCTTGATGACCTGCTGGGCGGGAGTCAGGCTGTCCAGCACGTCGCTGCCGATGGCCCGCTCCGTGACGGTGGCCACGAAGTCCTTGACCACCTTGTAGCTCACGTCGGCCTCCAGCAGGGCCAGGCGGACCTCCCGCATGGCCTCCCGGACATCGTTCTCCGTCAGGCGGCCCTTGCCCCGCAGGCGTTTGAACGTCGCATTCAGTTTTTCAGAGAGTCCTTCAAATGCCATGATTTAGTCCTTCAAAGCGCTGGTTTCCGCGGTGATCAGGTCGGCCAGCTCGGTCAGCCGGGCGTCCTCATACTGGCGGTAGTTGATGGTCTTGAGTTCGTCGGCGGCGGAGGCGATGGCGTCCAGGTGGGGGCGCTGGGCCTCAAACCGCTTGATGATGCCCGTTTTGTCCTCCACCTCCTGCATGGCGGCCTCGGCACGGACGATGACGTCCCGGACGCCCTGCCGGGAGATGCCCGCGTTTTCCGCGATCTCACCCAGGGAGAGGTCCTCGTTGTAATACAGGTCGAAGAATTCCTTCTGCCGGTCCGTCAGGAGTTCTCCATAAAAATCGAAGAGCATGGTCATGCGGTAAGTCTGATTTTTCACGGGATCGCCCCTTTCTGTAAAGCCCTATGCCTTTACAACATGAAATAGTTTACAGGAATTCAGCAGAAAAGTCAAGAGAAAAAACGGATGAAATATGGGGAAAGCTAAAAAAATTTCAGCGCCCGGAAAAAGAAGGCGAAATGTGCGGAGATCCTGCCGTTTTGTGCTGGATCCAGGAGACCGGGCTTGCGCGGATGGGGCAAAGACGCTATACTGAAAAAGACGAATGCCGCCCGCGGGGCGGACCGGAAAAGGAGAGAGACCTTATGTTTGCAGATTTCTTTATGGAGAACCTGGGCCGCGCGAGCCTGATCGCCCCGGAGGACACCTGGGCCCTGCTGGCCCTGCTGGTGAGTTCCGTGGCCCTCGCCGTCTGGCTGGAACAGAAATACGTGTGGGCGTCCAAAATATCCGGCGCCATCATCGCCCTGATGATCGCCCTGATCGCGTCGAATTTGGCCATCATTCCGACCAGCTGCGTGCTGTACGACGAGGTGGTCTGGGGCTATGCGGTGCCCATGGGCATCCCGCTGCTGCTTCTCCAGTGCAATATGAAGAAGATCTGGAAGGAGACCGGGCGGATGATGGTCATCTTTCTGATCGGTGCCGCAGGAACGGTGGCGGGGGCTTTCCTTGCCTACGGACTGCTGCATGCGTACATCCCCGGCCTGGAGGATGTGGCGGCCATGATGACCGGCTCCTACATCGGCGGCGGCGTCAATTTCGCCGCTCTGGCCAAGGAGTTTGACGCGGGGGAGATCGCCGGTTCCGCCACGGTGGCGGACAATCTGCTGATGGCCCTCTACTTCTTTGCCCTGCTGCTGTTCGCGGGCATGAAATTCTTCCGGAAGCACTTCACCCATCCCCATATCGACGCCGTGGCGGAGAGCGGCGACCTGGAGGGCGCCCAGACACAGGCGGCGGCCTATTGGAGCCGGAAGGACATCTCTCTGAAGGATATTGCACTGAATGTCGCCTATTCCGTGCTGGTGGTGTTCGCGGCAAAGCTGATCGCCGCGTTCATCGGCGGACTGATCCCGGATACCGGCGTGGCGCTCCATATGCTGCATACCTTCTTCGGAAGTGAATATGTATGGATCACCACGGTCGCCATGGCCGCCGCCACCTGGGGAGAGAAGCAGGTGGCAAAGCTCAGCGGCTCCCAGGAGATCGGCACCTATCTGATCTATCTGTTCCTGTTCGTCATCGGCGTTCCGGCCTCCATTCCGAAGATCATCGAGGAAACACCGCTCCTGCTGGCATTCACCGGCATCATGGTGGTGGTGAACATGCTGTTCTGCTTTGTGGGCGGCAAGCTGCTGCACTTTGACCTGGAGGACATCATCCTGGCCTCCAACGCCAACATCGGCGGCCCCACCACCGCCGCCGGCATGGCGATCTCCCAGGGCTGGAGCGCCCTGGTGGGCCCGGTGATGCTGGTGGGCACCTTTGGCTATGTCATCGGCACCTATCTCGGCATTTTGGTGGGCGGCGCGCTGGGGGCGTGACGATTATCAGGAATGAGGGAATTTATGGTTTTTGACGGACATTCGGACCTCTTGTACGACGTGACACGCCGCCGTCTGGCGGGGGAGGACCATGTGCTGGAGCGCTGTCATCTGGACCGTCTGCGCCACGGCGGCGTGGAGGGGCTGGTTCTGGCGCTGTGGACCAGCGCGGCGGGAGGAGAGACCTTTTGGAAGGACGTGCGGCCGACGCGGACCGACGCGGACCGGATGGAGATCATGATGGCCTGCGCCCGGTCGGAATTCGCGGAGTGCCCATGGCTTGCCATCGTCCGGACCGCCGGGGAAGCGGAGCGGGCCCGGTCGGAGGGAAAGCTGTACGCCTTCCTGGCCATCGAGGGTATGGCGGCTATTGGAGAGGATTTAGGCGGCATTGACCTCTGCCATGCCTTCGGCGCCCGGATCGGGATGCTGACCTGGAACGAGGAGAACTGCCTCGCCACCGGCGCCGGGGGAGATCCCTACTCCGGCCTGACGGATTTGGGACGGCAGGCGGTCCGCCGGATGTGGGACCTGGGGATGCTGGCGGATGTGTCCCATCTGAATGACGGCGGCTTCGGGGATGTGATCAAGCTGGCCCACGGGCCGGTGATCGCCTCCCACTCCAACTGCCGGGCCCTGTGTGATGTCCGCCGGAACCTGACAGATGATCAGCTGCGGGCCATTCGGGACACCGGCGGCGTGGTGGGATTGAATGTGCATCACGCCTTTGTCCACGCCGATCCGGCGCGGCAGACGGCAAAGACACTGGCGTACCACGCCGCCCACATGGCGGAGGTCATGGGAGTGGAGCATGTGGCCTGCGGCTTTGACTTCTGCGAGTTCATGGGGCCCGGAAATGAAGGGGCCGATGGCTTGGAAAACTGCGCTCATATCCAGAATCTCTTCTACTGGCTGGAAGAGCTGGGGATGTCCGCCCGGGAGCGGGAGATGATCGCGCGGGAAAACTTTTTGCGGGTGCTGGCATAATCGGCATAAAAAGCCGGCTGTTCCGGAGGAACAGCCGGCTTTCTTGATCTCAATGCCGCTCAAAAATCAGGAATCGGGCCTATGCAAGGCCAAACGGCCTGTGCCGGCCTCCGCCGGGAGACTATGATGCATCCCCGGCCAACCGGGAGAACGGCTTGTCTTGGTGCGGCTGCCGGGCAGGAAGCGCTTCACAGGACTCGCGATGCCAAAGCCGGATGTATGCATGCCGGAAAACACGCCTCTCGTCTCTTATTTTATCATGGTGGGATAAACAGCAAGAAAGAATTTGAATTATAAGAAGAGATATACTATAATAATGTCTACTGAATAAACCGCAAATCGGTTTATTCGCGCGGCGGCAGCCGCGCAATTCCATAAAAACGGCTCAAAGGAGCCGCTTTTATGGAATCCAGCCATTGTTACAATGCGTATTTCCACCGGAAGCCAATTGGTTTTGAAGGCCTTGGCCTTCAAAACTTTTGGCTTTGTTCAGTACGCATTATAATAACCTTGTATCGCATTCCACGAAAGAGGAGTTGAGACTTTGGAAGTGACCAGAACCAAGCTTGCCGACGGCGTGTATCTGACCTATCTGCCGGCGCGGAAATTCAAAACGAGTTTGCTTTCCGCTCAGTTCGTGACACCCATCCGCCAGGAGACGGCGGCGGCCTACGCCCTGCTGCCCGCCGTACTGCGGCGGGGGACCGTGACCTACCCCGACATGGGGAGCCTCTCCGCCCGGCTGGACAAGCTGTACGGCGCCCGGATCGATTACACGGTCCGGAAGAAAGGCGAAAACCAGTGCGTGGGCTTTGTGGCCAGCCTGATCGACGACAGCTTTGCCCCCGGCGGGGAAAAGCTGCTGGAGCCGGTGGCGGACCTGCTGGGGGAGCTGATCTGCGATCCCGCCACGGAGCGGGGCCGCTTTGTGCCCGCCTATTTTGAGAGTGAAAAGACGAACCTGATCGACGCCATCCGCAGCCTCATCAACGACAAGCGGGATTACGCCGACAGCCGCCTCCTGCGGGAGATGTGCGCGGGCGAGCCCTACGGCATCCCCCGGCTGGGCGATGAAAAGAGCGCGGAAAAGCTGCAATTACAGAAGCTGCACGCCCAGTACGGCCAGCTGATCGCCGCCTCCCAGCTGGAGCTGTTTTACAGCGGAAACGCCAGCTGGGACCGGGTGGCGCATGCGCTGCTGTCTGCCTTTTCCACACTGCCCCGGGATAATATCAAGTATGCTGCCGCGGCTCAAAACCACCCCGCCCGGGAGGAAGTCCGCACCGTCACGGAGTCTCTGGATGTGACACAGGGCAAGCTGGGAATGGGCTTCTCCTGCGGAAGCTCCGATACCGCCGCTCTGTTGATGGGCAACACCCTCTTTGGCGGCAGCAGCAACTCCAAGCTGTTTTTGAACGTGCGGGAAAAGCTGTCCCTGTGCTATTACGCATCTTCCCTCTATCACCGGCAGAAGGGGATGATCACCGTCTCCTCCGGCATCGAATTCGGGAATTACCAGAAGGCCTATGATGAGATCCTGGCCCAGCTGGCGGCGGTCCAGAACGGCCAGCTGGAGGACTGGGAGCTGGAGGGCGCCCGCAGCACGCTGCTGAACGCCTATGCCTCCATGGGGGATTCCCAGGGCAAGCTGGAGAACTTCTATCTGGGCCAGGCGGCCACGGGACAGTCCGAGACACCGGAGGCGCTGGCGGCTCAGGTGCGGGGCGTGACGCCGGAGCGCATCTTCGAGGCCATGAAGACGGTGAAGCTGGACACGGTGTACTTCCTGCGGGGAAAGGAGGCGGCGGAATGAAACAGAGCTTTTACGAGCGCATCGGCGAGTCCGTCTACCGGGAGACACTGCCCAACGGCCTCCAGGTCTGCGTGGTCCCCAAGCCGGAATATGCCAAGAGCTATGCCTTTTTTGCCACCCGCTACGGCGGCATGGACACCCGCTTCTGCCTGAACGGCAGGTGGCTGGACACCCCGGCGGGCATTGCCCACTATCTGGAGCACAAGATGTTCGACACCAAGGAGGGCAACGCCCTCCAGGAACTGGCGAAAAACGGCGCGGAGCCCAACGCCTTCACCTCCAACGCCATGACGGGCTACTATTTTGACTCCACAGAGCATTTTGAGGAAAACCTGAAGATCCTGCTGTCCTTCGTATCCATTCCCTATTTTACGGAGGAGAGCGTCGCCAAGGAGCAGGGCATCATCGCCCAGGAGATCCGCATGATCGAGGACAACCCCGACTGGCAGATCTATACCCGCATGCTGAAGGCACTGTACCGGACCAGCACCGCCCGCACCTCCATCGCGGGCACGGTGGAGAGCATTTCCCACATCACGGCGGAGACGCTGTATGACTGCCACAAGGCGTTCTATACGCCGTCCAACATGATCCTGACCGTGGTGGGCAACGTGGACCCCGTCCATGTGGTGGACCTGGCGAGACGCATCCTGCCCCGGGAGGGCGGTCCGGAGATCCCCCGGGATTACGGTGCGGAGCCGGAGGCGGTGGCGGAGAAGGAGACCAGCCTCGCCATGGAGGTCTCCAGCCCCCAGTTTCTCACCGGCTTCAAGTGCCGTCCTGTTCAGGACGGGGAGGGCTATATGCGCGCCGCTGTTCTGGGCGACATGGCCTGCGACATCCTGCTGGGGGATTCCAGCCCCCTGTATCTGCGGCTCTATGACCAGGGGCTGATCAACACCAGCTTTGGCGGCGCCTTTGAGATGATGCCCGGCGTGGCCTACCTCTACGCCGGCGGTGACAGCAAGGACGCCCGCAGAGTGACGGCGGAGATCCGGAAAGAGGTCTGCCGCTTAACGGCGGAGGGGATCGGCGAGGACTTTTATCAGCGGGTCCGCCGGGCGGCCTTTGGCTCCAACCTGCGGGGGCTGAACTCCTTTGAAAACATCGCCGTCTCCCTGACAGAGGGCTATTTCCACGGGTATGATCCCTTCCGGTTCCCCCAGGTGTTCGACTCCATCTCCAAAGAGGACGTGCTGGAATTCCTGCGGGACAACCTGACGGAGGACCGGATGGTCCTGTCCGAGATCGTGCCCCGGGAAGCGTAAACCATTTGTGATTCCGTGATAGAAAGAAAGGAAGAATCCTGTTTTGACAGCTTTGAAGGATATGCCCATCAGTTTTCCCGGCCTGTTTGGCGACTGGGAGTTCAATCCCGACCCCATTGCGATCCACATCGGCCACGGCGTCTACTGGTATGGCATCATTTTGGCCCTGGCCATGCTGGCGGGTCTGCTGCTCTGCATGAAGCAGGCCAAGCACTATGGCCTGACGGAGGACAATGTGCTGGACATGGTGCTTTGGGCGGTGCCCTGCTGTATCCTGGGGTCCCGCATCTACTATGTGGTCTTCTATCTGGACCTGTACCGGAATGCCGACGGCAGCCTGGACTGGGGGCGCATCATCGCCATCTGGGACGGCGGCCTCGCCATTTACGGCACGGTCATTGCGGGGGTGATCGTGGCCCTGCTCTATACCCGGCATAAAAAATTGAAGTTCGCCGCCATGACGGACCTTGCCGTCATGGGACTGCTGCTGGGGCAGATCATCGGCCGCTGGGCCAATTTCATCAACCGGGAGGCCTTCGGCGGCCTGACGGACCTGCCTTGGCGGATGCGGCTGTGGGTCAGCGCCTACCAGTATATTGAGGTGCATCCCACCTTTTTGTATGAGAGCCTGTGGAACCTGGCGGGCCTGCTGCTGATCCTGCTCGTGGTGTCCAAGGGACGGCGGTTCGACGGGGAGAACACCTGGTTCTACTTCCTGTGGTACGGCCTGGGCCGCTCCTGGATCGAGGGCCTGCGGACTGACAGCTTGTATCTGTTCGACTGGACGATCCTGGGACAGCCCATCCGGGTATCCCAGGCGTTGAGCATGGTGATGGTGGTTGTGGCCGCCTGGATGCTGTTTTACAACATCCGCATCAAAAAGCGCTCGGCGGAGGACCTGCTTGTAAACCAGCGGAGGAGGCTGGCCATCGCGGCGGCAGACACGGAGGCGCTTGCCTCTTTGTCAGAGGAGATGCCGGAAGAGGCGGCGGAGCCGGCTCCGCAAAATGACGAGGTGCGGGAGGAGACGCGGGATGGCAGTCAGGATTGACGGAAAGGCCCTGGCCGCCAAGGTCAAAGACCAGGTCCGGGAGGAGGCGGCCCAGCTGCCCCGGAGGCCCGGCCTGGCTGTGATCCTGGTGGGGGATGATCCCGCGTCCCAGGTCTATGTCCGGGGAAAGGAGAAGGACTGCGCCGCGTGCGGCATCGAGAGCTTCGAGCACCGTCTGCCCGCGGAGACGGCGCAGGAAGACCTGCTGGCACTGGTCAGGGAACTGAACGCGGACAGCGCGGTGGACGGTATTTTGGTGCAGCTGCCGCTGCCCGGGCATCTGAACGGGGAGCAGGTCATCAACGCCATCGTCCCGGACAAGGATGTGGACTGCTTCCACCCCTTCAACGTGGGGCGGATGGCCATCGGCGAGCCGGTGTTCCTGCCCTGCACGCCCGCCGGCGTCCTGGAGATGCTGCGGGAATATGACATCCCCATCCGGGGGAAACGCTGTGTGGTGCTGGGGCGGAGCAACATCGTGGGCAAGCCCATGGCGATGCTGCTGACACAGCGCGACGGCACGGTGACCATCTGCCACTCCCGGACGGAGGACCTGGCGGAGATCACCCGTGAGGCGGACATCCTGGTGTCCGCTGTGGGCCGGACCAAATTCGTCACAGCGGAGATGGTGAAGGACGGCGCCGTGGTCATCGATGTGGCCATGAACCGGGATGACCACGGAAAACTGTGCGGCGACGTGGATTTTGCGCCTGTGGAGCGGAAGGCCTCTTACATCACGCCGGTCCCCGGCGGCGTCGGCCCCATGACGCGGGCGCTGCTGATGCGGAACATCCTGACGGCGGCCCGGAACCACCAGAGCTGACAACTATCATAAAAGCGCCGCAAGCTGATGGCTTGCGGCGTTTTGCTATTCGGGATTCTCCATGGGACGGGAATGGCGGCGGGGCCGGAGCGCGGCCAGAGGCGCATGGCGGTAAACAGGCAGTCCCACCGCGACAGCGAGGGCGGCTCCGCCGGCCACATCCAGGACCGTGTGCTGCTTGATGAACAGGGTGGACAGGCAGATCAGGGCCGCCAAAACCACCGTGCCCCAGCGCAGGGCCGGCTTCCGGCGGAACGGACAGCTGTCCCACACCGCCCAGGCGGCGCCGATGGAACCCACCACATGGACAGAGGGAAAAACATTGGTATTGGTGTCGATGCTGTACAGCCCGGCCACCCAGCGGGAGAAGAAGTTGTCCCGGGGCATGACCGGCGGGCGCAGGTCCTGGCCGTTGGGGATCAAAAACCAGATCAATTCACTGAGAAAGAAGGACACCGCCAGGAAGCACATATAGCGGCGAAACCCCTTGCTGTCCCGTACCAGCAGGGACAGGCCCACCGCCACCAGCAGGGGATACCACATGCAGTAGGGGATCACGAAAAGCTCCTGAAAGGGGATCAGACGGTCCAGGGGCAGCTGAGTGGCCCAGTAGCTGTGGGAGCCGTCAACCACCTGTTCCAGCAGCACGAAACTCACCAGATAGACCGGAAGCCAGAGAGCATATTTCAAATCACGCCAGGAAGCGGAGAGAGAAGCGGGAAGCCGCAAGACGATCACGTCTCCAATCAAGAGTTTGATTGCTGTTAAGATAGCATAAAAATTTATAGGAGTCTATGGACAATCTGCAAACAATTTATGAACAGGGACAGAAAAATTCTGCCCGGTTTGAAAAGAGAATATTCCCGGCGGGCCTCCATCATGCGAAAGGAAACAGCTCAATGCCTGCTGCTCCGCGAAAAAACAAAAAACACCGCTGCATAGACGGGTGTCCGTAAAACAGTTAATCCTCCGTATGGCTTAGACCATGCGGAGGATTTGTTTATGTCTAATCTTCAAACTTGCTGGCGGCAAACGGTTTGTCAAAAACGTTTGCGGACGGCAAGTCCACAAGGGATAGCCGCATTAGCGGCGCAAGGGGGTGTAGCCACCTTGACGGAACGAAGTGACGAAACATTCTCGGTCGAGCAGTTTTCTTCTGCTGACCGGGAATGAAGCTCCGCAGGACGCACGATACTCTCGACAGGAGAGTATAGAAGTGCGCCCTTTAGTTCCTAAAGGGATTTTATCAGTTCGACAAACTGGAAGTTGTCTTACTTCTTGTCATTGAAGTAGATGATAAAAGCACCCATTACTGCAATAGCAATGAGCAATCCAAACTCATACCAATTACCTAAAAGTTCAAGTCCTACGACCGTACCTAAATAACCAACAATCAATGTAACGATTGCTGCCAAAATCGCTTTACCCATATAATCACACTCCTTTGTCAAATTTCGATTTGTTGCTCAATTTCGTATTCAAATTATACCATAAAACTTGTGAACAATTCTACCGCAACTTTGGACTATATGAGAAAAGTCCGAACAGTTTTCTGCCCGGACTTTCTCACTCAATCATAAATCAATTCCGCTTTCACAACTTCCTCTGCCTGTGCCTTGCAAGCGTTCATCTGCCGCACCCATTCCATTTGGTTTCCGGCTTTCAGTTGTTCGGTTACGCCGTTTTGCTTTGCCAGCGACCGCATGATCAGCTCCATGCGGTTTTGTGCCGCTTCGTCAATCTTAGCGCAATACTGTCTTACGTACACCCAGCTATCGCAGCGGTGTTTTTTAGCGGTATGGTTCAGCGCTCCTCACGGAAATAGGCAAGGCCCAGGCTTGCGGGGGGCTGTTTGTCCTTGCTGTTGCGCATGCTGGTGAAGATCAGGACGATGACCGTTACGACATAGGGGAGGATCTTGTAGATCTGATCCGGGATAAAGGGCAGCTGCAGCCGCAGATACAGGATCATCAGGGCACCGAACAGGACCGAGCCGAAGATGGCGCTGATGGGCCGCCACAGGCAGAAAATGACCAGCGCCACGGCCAGCCAGCCTTCGCCGGAGAGGCCCTCGTGGTTCCAGACACATCCGGCGATGGTCATGATGTAGACCATGCCGCCGATAGCGGAGATGCCGCCGCCTAGGATCGTCGCCAGATACTTGTAGCGGGTGACATTGATACCGGCGGAATCAGCGGTGGCAGGGGACTCGCCCACGGCCCGCAGATAGAGGCCGGAGCGGCTTTTGCGCAGGTAGAATCCCATCAGGACCGCGATGATGACGCCAAGGTAAACAAAGACGTTGTACTGGAACAGCAGGGGGCCCAGAACGGGGATGTTCTGCAGGGCGGCGGGCAGGGGGGAGGTCATGAAGGCGGCCTTCAGCTGGTTGCTGATGGCCACATAGCCGCCGGAGGTGGTGCGCATGTATTCGCCGATGAACTGGCCCGCGCCGGTGCCGAAAATGGACAGGGCCAGGCCGGTGACATTCTGGTTGGCCCGGAGGGTGATGGTGATAAAGCTGTAAATCAGGGCACCGAAGGCACCGCCCAGAAACGCGCACAGAATGGCGAGCAGAACGGCCAGAAGGCCGCTGGCGTTCTGGCCCGCCAGCATCTCGTAGTAGAAAGCGCCGCCAAGGCCCAGGGCGCCGCCCATGTACATCATGCCCTCCACGCCCAGGTTCAGGTTGCCGGACTTCTCCGTCAGCACCTCGCCCACGGTGCCGAACAGCAGAGGCGTGCCGTTGAGCACGGCGTTATAGATCAATAACAGCACAGCGTTCATGATCAGGCCACCTCCTTGTGCTTGCCGCGGAAGATCATTTGATAGTTGATAAAGAACTCACAGCCCAGCATGCAGAACAGGAAAATGCCGGTGATGATGTCGGAGATGGAGGCGGGGACGGCCATGCGGGTCTGGAGAGTGTCCGCGCCCTTTTCCAGCACGGCCAGCAGGCCGGAAATGCCAATCATGGCGAAGGGATTCAGCTGGGCCAGCCACGCCACGGTAATGGCGGTGAAGCCCACACCGGCGGCCACGCCGTCATACAGCGTGCCGTTGGCACCGGAGGCCACGATAAAGCCCACGATGCCGCAGATGCCGCCGGAGAGGAACATGGTGCGCATGATGATGCGGCCCACGTTCATGCCCGCGTAGCGGGCGGTGTTTTCGCTCTCGCCGATAACGGCGATCTCATAGCCCTGCTTGGAGTAGCGCATGTAGATGTACATCAGGACCGTCATCACCAGCACGATGATCCAGCCGCAGTGGACGCCGAAGACCTTGGGCAGTACGGCGGCGGAGTCGAACATGGGGATGATCTGAGAGCCGGGCCGTCCCTCCCAGGGGCCGCCCTGGAGCCACTTCACGATGCCGATGATGATGTAGTTCATCATCAGGGTGAACAGCGTCTCGTTGGTGTTCCATTTTGCCTTGAAAAAGGCGGGGATCAGGGCCCATAAGCCGCCGGCAATGGCGCCGGACACGCACATGACCGTCAGGAGGAGCAGCGGGGGCATCTTATCGTACCAGAAGAGGGCAAAGTAGCTGGCGGCCAGGGCACCGGCGGTGATCTGGCCCTCTGCGCCGATGTTCCAGAACCGCATTTTGAAGCAGGGGGCGATGGCAAGAGCGGTGCCCAGCAGGGGGATGGCCAGCTTCACGGTCTGGCGGATGGCGGTATTCTTGCCAAGAGAGCCGGAGATGATGGTGCCGTAGGCGGCGATGGGGTTGTTCCCCATCAGCAGGAAGATCAATCCGCCCAATAGAATGGCCGCCAGGAAGGAACTGCCGCGGATGCACCAGACTTTCCAGGGCTCCATGGAGTCCCGCTTTGCCAGTCGGATCAGAGGTGTTTTCTGTTCATTCATGGATCGCATCCTCCTTTCCGCCGCCTACCCGGGTCATGAGCAGGCCGACTTCTTCCTTGGTAACGGAGCGGGCATCCACAACACCGCTGACCTGGCCGCCGCACAGGACCAGGATGCGGTCGCACAGCTCCAGCAGGACATCCAGGTCCTCACCGACGTAGATGACGGCGACGCCCTTCATCTTCTGCTCGGTCATCAGGTTGTAGATGGTGTAAGATGTATTGATGTCCAGGCCCCGGACGGCATAGGCACTCATGAGGACGGTGGGGGAGGAGGCGATCTCCCGGCCCACCAGGACTTTCTGCACATTGCCGCCGGACAGCCGCCGGACGGGGAACTCCACGCTGGGGGTAACGACCTCCAGACGCTCCTTGACCTCCAGAGCCAGGGCGTTGGGGTCCTTCCGGTTGACGAAAACGCCCTTGCCCTTGCGCCAGGAGCGGAGCATCATATTGCCGGTCATGCCCATGCCGCCCACCAATCCCATGCCGAGACGGTCCTCGGGGACAAAGGCCATGGCGACGCCGGCCTTTTTGATCTCCATGGGCGGTTTGCCCACCAGATTTACCGGCGGCTTACCATCGGGAGAGTAGAGGATGGAGCCCTCCGCGACGGGGTACAGGCCGGCGATGGCCTCCAGCAGCTCCCGCTGGCCGGAACCCGCGATGCCGGCGATGCCCAGGATCTCTCCGCCCATGGCGGTAAAGGAAACGCCGTCCAGCTTTTTCACGCCCTCCGCGTCCAGGCAGGTGAGGCCCTGGACCTCCAGCCGTGGAGTGGGATCCACCGGCAGAGGGCGGTCGATGTTCAAGGTGACGCTGTGGCCCACCATCATGTCCGTCAGGGCCTGGGGCGAGGTCTCGCTGGTCTTCACCGTGCCGATGTACTTGCCCTTCCGCAGGACAGCCACCTTGTCGGACAGGGCCATGACCTCGTGGAGCTTGTGGGTGATGATGACGATGGCCTTCCCGTCCTCCCGCATGGTGCGCAGGATGCGGAACAGCCGGTCCGTCTCCTGGGGCGTCAGAACGGCGGTGGGTTCATCCAGGATCAGGATGTCCGCGCCCCGGTAGAGGACCTTGACGATCTCCACGGTCTGCTTTTCCGACACGGACATGTCATAGACCTTTTTGTTGGGGTCGATGCCGAAGCCGTACCGGTCGCTGATCTCCCGCACCTTGGCGGCAATGGCCTTTCGATCCAGCCTGCCGCTGCCCGGGAGGCCCAGCGCGATGTTTTCCGCGGCGGTGAACACATTCACCAGCTTGAAATGCTGGTGGATCATGCCGATGCCGTGGTCAAAGGCGTCCTTGGGGGAGCGGATGGAAACAGGCTTGCCGCCCACCAGGATTTCGCCTTCGTCCGGAAAATAGATGCCGGAGAGCATGTTCATGAGGGTGGTCTTGCCGCTGCCGTTCTCACCGAGAAGGGAGAGAATCTCGCCGCGGTCCAAAGTCAGGTCGATGCTGTCATTGGCCACCACCTTGCCGAATCGCTTGGTGATGTGGCGAAGCTCAATGGCGTGAACAGATTCCACGGTCGTCATCCTTTCTTTTTAAAGTTGCGTGGCCGGGCATTCCGTGGAGGCATGACAAAAAGAGCGGAATGTTCCGATAGGAAAAGGGGGGCTGCGAGGTCGCAGCCCCCCAGTTTGGGAACGAGATCAGAATGCGGAGTTCAGCCACTCGATGCCGTCGATCTGCAGGGCGAAGTAAGGAGCGGACTGGAAGTAGGACTCGTGGAAAGCGCCGTCGAACACGGCTTCCTCGGCGTCAGGGGTGAAGTCACCATCGGTATCCAGCGCGAAGGCGTTGGTCAGAGTCTCACCGCCGATGGTGAAGGTGGAGGTGTCGAACACCTGGAGAGAGCCGTCGGCCAGAGCGGCCTCCACCTCGGCCAGCTTTTCCGCCGTGCCGGGAGCGGCGATGTCTTCGTTCAGGTCGGTCAGGACCACGGCACCCATGTCCATGCCATGGCACCAATCCTGGTCGAACGCCTCACCGTTGGCGACAGCCTCAATGGCATACTCGAAGTAGTAGGACCAGTCGATGCGGGTGGAGACCAGGGAGGCCTCGGGAGCAACGGAGATCATGTCGTTGTTGTAGCCGGTGTGGAACACGCCCCTGGACTGGGCGGTGGTGGCGGGAGAGGTGTTGTCGGAGTGCTGGGAGATCATGACGCAGCCCAGATCGGCCAGAGCCGCGGCGGCGTTGCCCTCTTCAGTGGCGTCAGACCAGGAGCCGACGAACTGGACCTTCATGGTGGCGCTGGGGCAGACGCTCTTGGCACCCAGGTAGTAAGCGGTGAAGCCGGAGATGACCTCCGCGAAGGAGTAGGCGCCCACATAGCCGATGACGGCCTGATCGGCGGTGATGTCGCCGTTGTCGATCATCTCCTGCATCTTCATGCCAGCCACGATACCGGCCAGGTAGCGGCCTTCATAGATGTTGGCGAAGGCGTTGTGGGTGTTGTCCTTGCCGTCGTTCCAGGAGCCCTGGTTGGTGCAGGCGATGAACTGGACGTCGGGATAGTCGTCCACGACCTTCAGCATGAAGGGCTCAAAGCCATAGGAGTTGTTGATGATCAGCTGGCAGCCCTCTTCGGCCAGCTCAATGTTGGCGTCCTCGCAGGTGGAATCCTCGCCAATGTTGTACTTGACGACCCACTCCACGTTGATGCCCTTGGCGGCCAGCGCCGTGGTGGCAGCTTCCTTGCCGCGGATGAAGTTGTAAGTATAGCCCTGGTCGTTTTCGTCGCCGATGCAGATCAGGCCGACCTTGACGGTCTTGGCGGCGGGCTCCTCAGTTTCGGTGGGTTCACCGGTGGTGTCAGGGGTGTCGCTCCCCTTGTCACCGCCGCAGGCGGCCAGGCTCAAGACCATGACCAAAGAGAGAAGCAGTGCAAGAAACTTCTTCATTTTAAATTTCCTCCTTCAAAATAATGACGAAAAAAGTGTGAAAAGACCTTCTCTACTGTTATCATACAGGGTTACCTCTGGAAATTCAACTGAATTTTTACAAAGCGGAGGAAATCGAGAGAAAAAATTTACTATTTGATCAGGAAAACTTTTATCAAAACCCACAAATCAAAGACAAACAGGAGAGCTTTTTGCTCTCCTGTTTGAAAATGCGCGGATGGATCTTTTGAAGGGAAACGGGGCCTCACAGGGAGACGGCGGTCCCGGTCCTGCCCGCGATGCCGTCTTTCGCCTTTTCCAGCAGGGTGATCAGCGCCGTGCGTCCGGACTTGGACTCGGCGAATTTCACCGCCGCCTGGACCTTAGGCAGCATGGAGCCGGGGGCGAACTGATCCTCTCCGATGTAGCGCTGGGCTTCTTCGGGAGTCAGATGGTCCAGCCACCGCTGATCGGGCTTGCCGAAGTTGACAGCTACCTTCTCCACAGCGGTGAGGATGACCAGGGAGTCGGCGTTCAGTTCCTCCGCCAGCAGCTCCGCGGCAAAGTCCTTGTCGATAACGGCGCCGGCGCCCCGGAGGTGGTGCCCCTCCTGAATGACGGGTATGCCGCCTCCGCCGCAGGCCACCACGACCTGTCCGGCCGCCAGCAGCGCCCGGATGGTCTCAATCTCAATGATGGACTTGGGCAGAGGGGAGGCCACACACCGCCGCCAGCCCCGGCCCGCGTCCTCCATGACGGCGTGGCCCTGGAGACGGAGGGCCTCCGCCTCCTCCTGGGTCATAAAGCTGCCGATAGGCTTGGTGGGATGCTGGAAGGCGGGATCCTGGGGATCCACCTCCACCTGCGTCAGGATGGTGGAGACGGATCTCTCCATCTCCCGGTCCAGCAGCTCTTCCCGGATGGAATTCTGCAGGTCATAGCCGATATAGCCCTCGCTCATGGCGGTGCAGACGGACATGGGGGCTATGGGGTGAGAGGGGTCCTCCCGGGAGAGGGAGGTCATGGCGACATTGATCATGCCCACCTGGGGGCCGTTGCCGTGGACGATCACCACCTCGTGGCCCTCCTGGATCAGGTCCACAATGGCTTTGGCCGTGTGCTTCACAGCGGCCATCTGCTCCGGCAGGTTTTTGCCCAGGGCATTGCCGCCCAGGGCGATGACGATACGTTTACCCATGATGATACCTCGTTCAATTTGATAGGGTACGATATAAAGCGGCGATGGTCCGGACAGGGGGTATTCCGTCCAGATCATTGCGTGTTTCGGGACGGGTAAGCGATTAGAAGTTCTTGCGCTTTCCGCCCTGGTCCAGCGCCATCAGCGCGGCCACGGGGTCCTTCACTTTGGACATCATGATCATGGCGGCGATGATATAGGGCTTGTAGCTGGCCTCCTTGTACAGGGGCACCAGATACCGGTCGAAGACGGAGTTGTCCACCTCGCCCTCGGGGCAGCTCAAGCCGGTGATGTCGGCGGGCAGGCAGTGCAGATACAGGGCCTTGCCGTCCTTCGTCCGCTTCATCATCTCCTCGGAGCAGGTCCAGTCCTTGTGCTGGGCGTTCTGAGCCAGCAGCTGCTTTTCCAGGGCGTCGATACCGGCCTGGTCACCGGCCTGATAGAGCTTGGTGCGCTGCTCCATGGCGGCGAAGGGTGCCCAGGACTTGGGATAGACGATGTCAGCGTCCTGGAAGGCCTCTTCCATGGTGGCGACCTTGCGGTAAGAACCGCCGGTGGCGGCGGCGTTCTTCCGGGCGATCTCCTCCACCTCGGGCATCACGTCATAGCCCTCGGGATGGGCCAGGACCACATCCATGCCGAAACGGGTCATCAAGCCGATGACGCCCTGGGGCACGGACAGGGGCTTGCCGTAGCTGGGGGAGTAGGCCCAGGTCATGGCGATCTTCTTGCCCTTGAGGTTCTCCACACCGCCGAACTGGTGGATGATGTGCAGCATATCGGCCATGCACTGGGTGGGATGGTCCACGTCGCACTGGAGATTCACCAGGGTGGGCTGCTGCTCCAGAATGCCGTCCCGGTAGCCCTCCTTCACGGCGTCCATGAAGGTCTTTTGATACTTGTGGCCCTCGCCGATGAACATGTCGTCCCGGATGCCGATGACATCGGCCATGAAGGAGACCATGTTGGCGGTCTCACGGACGGTCTCGCCGTGGGCGATCTGGCTCTTCTTCTCGTCCAGGTCCTGGACGGTGAGCCCTAACAGATTGCAGGCGGAGGCAAAGGAGAAGCGGGTGCGGGTGGAGTTGTCCCGGAAGATGGAGATGCCAAGGCCGGAGTCGAAGATGCGGGTGGACTTGTTGCGCTCCCGCAGGTCCCGCAGGGCGTCGGCCACGGTGAAGATGGCGTCCAGCTCCTCATCGGTCTTGTCCCAGGTCCAGTAGAAGTCGGACTTATACATATTGTTGATGTGCAGCTTTTCCAGGTGCTGCGCCAGTTCGATGGTCTTAGACATAGTTCATTCTCCTTACGATTTACTTTGATCGTGAGCGATTGTCTCACAGAGTTTGCGGCGTGTACGGCGACAAAAATTCTTTTCGGCTTTCGCAGTGTGCGAGCGCAGCGAGTGCGCGGAGAAAGCCGTATCTCCCTCGCCAAAATGATTGCATTTTGGCGAAGAAATTATTTGATCTCGTTGTCCGTCAGGCTCTGGCGGAATTCCGTCACGTCATCCGTCTTGTTCTCCGGCTTATACAGGGGAATGGCGGCGGCATACAGGGCGGCGCAGGTCACCAGATCCTGCTTCCAGGTGATCTCGTTGGGGGCGTGGGCCTGAGACTCGGCGCCGGGGCCGAAGCCCACGCAGGGGATGCCGTACCGGCCCTGAATGGACACGCAGTTGGTGGAGAAGGTCCACTTGTCGGTCAGGGGGCGGCCGTCCCGCAGGTGCATGGCGTCGAACTTGGGCTCCGCGTCGGCGTGGCCGATACGTTTGTCGCCCCACAGAGCATGGTGGGCGTCGATGAGCGCCTGGACATGGGCGGCGCTCTCCTTGTTGATCCAGGTGGGGAAGAAGCACTCGGTCTCATAGACCTCGCCGGTCCAGGAGGGCCGGTCATACATGTACATGCTGACCTGCACGTCATCGCCGTACTTCTTCACGCTGGGCAGCTGCCGGATCTCCTCCAGGCAGGAGTCCCAGGTCTCACCAGCGGTCATGCGGCGGTCAATGGAGATGGAGCAGCTGTCCGCCACGGCGCAGCGGGAGGGGGAGGTATAGAAGATCTGAGAGGTGGTGCAGGTGCCCCGGCCCAGGAACTGGGCGTCCTCATAGTGCTGGGGATTGAATGCGGGGTTGAGCATCTTCACCAGGCCCTTGACGGTGTTGGAGGGGCCATCGCCGTTTTCGTTCAGAGCACGGACATCCTGGAGAATGTCGGCCATCTTATAGATGGCGTTGTCACCGCGATGGGGGGCGGAGCCGTGGCAGCTGATGCCCTTCACATCCACCCGGATCTCCATGCGGCCCCGGTGGCCTCGGTAGATGCCGCCGTCGGTGGGCTCGGTGGAGATGACGAAGTCGATCTTGCTGCGGGCGTCCTCGGGACCGTTGAAGTACTTGTTGACGATGTACTGCCAGCACATGCCGTCACAGTCCTCCTCCTGGACGGAGCCCACCACCATGATCTTATAGCCGGCGGGGATCAGGCCCAGGTCCTTCATGATCTTGGCGCCGTACACGGCGGAGGCCATGCCGCCCTCCTGGTCGGAGCCGCCCCGGCCGAAGATGATGTCGTCCGTCTCATAACCCTGGTAGGGGTCGGCTTCCCAGTTGCTGGTGTTGCCGATGCCCACGGTGTCGATGTGGGAGTCGATGGCGATGATCTTCTCGCCCTCGCCCATCCAGCCGATGACGTTGCCCAGGCCGTCGATCTCCACCTTGTCAAAGCCCAGCTTTTCCATCTCGGCCTTGATGCACATCACGACATCCTTTTCCTCACAGCTCTCGCTGGGATGGGAGATCATATCCCGCAGGAACCGGGACATGTCGGCCTGATAGCCTCTTGCCGCAGCCTTGATCGCTTCAAAATCCATATCGATACCCTCCATAAAAATATTGTAAGCAACCCATTTGTCTGTTGGTCCGCTCTGGTTCTACCCCTATCATAGCACAAGAAAACAACTTGTCAAACAAAATTTTTGAAAACCAAAAAAATTTTTTGAAAAAGTGATTGATTTTTGCGGAATTTGTGATATGATAAGTATGGTAAAAAAGAATGTTTTCTTAAAACGGTGAAAAAGGGAGGAAAACACCATAGAAAGTGGAAAATTAGAACTGCTGAAGCAGGTGGCATCAGGCATCGCCGCGCAGTTCGGCAGCGACTGCGAAGTGGTGGTACACGATTTGAGCCGCCACCCGGACCACACCATCGTGGCTATTGAAAACGGACATGTCTCCGGGCGGAAGGCGGGGGACGGCGCGTCCCATGTGGTCATTGAGCAAATGCAGACCAATGACCGGTCGCCGAAGGACCACCTCTGCTATCTGACAAAGACGCCGGATGGCAAGATCTTAAAATCCTCCACCGTATACATCCGCAACAGCAAGGGCAAGGTCTCAGGCATTCTCGCCATCAACTATGACATCTCCAAGCTGCTGATGGTGGAGGGCGCGGTGCGGGAACTGGTCTCCACCCAGGAGCCCCAGCAGGCGGAGCCGGAGAAGATCGTGAATATCAACGACATGCTGGATGACCTGATCCAGCAGTCGGTGGTGCTGGTGGGAAAGCCGGTGGCGCTGATGAACAAAGAGGATAAGGTGAAGGCCATCCAGTTCCTGAACCAGAACGGGGCGTTTCTGGTAACGAAATCCGGTGACAAGATCGCGAGGTATTTCGGCATCTCTAAATATACGCTGTACTCCTATATTGATGCCAAGCAGGAGGACAGAGCATAAGGACCCGCGCCCGCCCGCCGTTTCACGGACGGTGCTTGCAGCGGGCGGCAGATAAGCAGATAAAAAGATCCCGGCAGAGGTTTCTGCCGGGATCTCAGGCTGTCGATCCCCCCCCAAAAAACCAACGCGACGGGAAGGAAGGGAGTGCGCGGGAAACCCAGGAAGGGTGTCCTGCGCTATTTTAATCATAAGTTTTCAGAACTTTTTGAAGTTCTGAAAACTTGCCCAACTTACCGGAAAGTCTTTTCCGGTAAGTTGGGATCCCGGCAGAAACTTCTGCCGGGATCTGGCTTATACGATTTTCCGGAGGAGCTGTGGCTCCAAAGCGTCCTTCTGCTCGGCAAAATAGCGGATGATATCCTTGCGGGTGACGATGCCGATAAAGCTGCCGATGTCATCCACCACGGGGATAAAATTCTGATTCATAGCGCTGTTGAGCAGTTCTTCCATGCTGACGGTGATGCGGACGGGGGGATAGTTGTTTCCGCGGAGGATATCCCGGATGCGCAGCTGCTCCAGGTCCTTCATGGAGCGGGAGAACTGTGCTTTCGGCTCGTCGGCGAGAAGGCGCCAGAGGAAGTCGCCCTCACTGACCGTACCGACATATTGCCCGCTCCGTGTGATGACGGGGATGGCTGTGTAGCCATGGTGGCGCATCTTCTCCAGCCCCTGGCGGAAGGTGCAGTCATCATACAGATAAGCAACGTGATTCTTCGGGAGCAGAAAATAAGCAATGTTCACGTTTCAGCCTCTTTTCTGTGAGGCGGGAGGGCCCGCCTGTATTTGCCCATCTGGCTTCTATTTACAATATACAGGATGAGCCTGGTAATTTGGTGAACAATTTATGAAATCTGCCAGAAGCAGGGCTTTACATTTCCATGAAAAGCTGATATGCTGATTTTGTGATATATGCAACAAGAAAGGGGCGGGAACCATGCTGACACAGCAGGAGCTGGAAAAGAGTCCGCTGTTTCGGGACATCACCTATGACGAGTACCAGGCGATGCTGGGCTGTTTTCAGGCTGTTCAGAAGACATTCAGGGCAGATGACCTGATCTATGATTTTTCCTCGAAGGGGAACGATGTGGTAGGCATCGTGGAGCGGGGCACGGCCTCCATCATCCGGATCGATGAGGAGGGGGTGGCCACCGTATTGGAAGAACTGAACACCGGAGGTGTGTTCGGCCGGACGCTGGCCTACGCCGGCTCCGTCCGGGACAGCCTGGAGGTGGTGTGCCGCACGCCGTGCGACGTGCTGTTCATCGACTATGCTCATATTGTGAAACGATGTGAACGGGCCTGCCTGCACCACAGCCTGCTGGTGCAGAATATGCTCCGCCTGATGGCGGATAAGGCCCAGGACCTCAGCCAGCGGATCGACGTGCTGTCCCGCCGCTCCATCCGGGAAAAGCTGCTGTGCTATTTCCGCCAGCTGGCGGAGAAGGAGGGAAGCGGCACCTTTACCCTGCCTTTTTCCCTCAGCACACTGGCGGATTATATCGCCACGGACCGCAGCGCCATGATGCGGGAACTGAAACGGCTGCGGGAGGAGGGCGTTCTCCGCTCGGACGGGAGGCGGTTTACGCTTTGCTCATGAAAGTGACAAAAATTTGTTGGAACTTTGGCAGAAACACAATGAAAACAGATTGACGGGTCAAAGCGTATATGTTAAAATGTAAACAATGTGTCAATGGCAGGATACAGGTCTGTATTAAAATTTGATCATTCGGGAAAGAAGGAAGAGTATGTATCGTATCGTGAGAAAAGAGGCCCTCCGTCCCACCGTGACCCTGTACGAGATCGAGGCGCCCCTGATCGCAAAGAAGGCCCAGCCGGGCCAGTTCATCATCCTCCGCGTGGATGAAAACGGCGAGCGCATTCCCATCACCATCAACAACTATGATCCCGAGAAGGGCACTGTCACCATCATCGTCCAGACCGTGGGTTCCACCACGGAGAAGCTGAGCCACCTGAACGAGGGCGACTGTCTGCATGACTTCGTGGGCCCCCTGGGCAAGGCCACCGAGACCGAGGGCAAGAAGAAGGTCTGCGTGGTCGGCGGCGGCGTGGGCTGCGCCATCGCGTACCCCGTGCTGAAGAAGTTCCACGACTGCGGCGCGGAGGTCCATGCCGTGGTCGGTTTCAAGAACAAGGATCTGGTCATCCTGGAGGATGACTTCCGCAAGTCCTCCGATGTGCTGAAGATCTGTACCGACGACGGTTCCTACGGCCAGAAGGGCCTGGTCACCGACGCGTTGAAGGAGCTGATCGACGCGGGCAACCAGTACGACGAGGTATTCGCCATCGGCCCCATGGTCATGATGAAATTCGTCTCCAAGACCACCGAGCCCTACGGCATCCCCACCACCGTCTCCATGAGCCCCATCATGATCGACGGCACCGGCATGTGCGGCGGCTGCCGCCTGTCCGTGGGCGGTGAGATGAAGTTCGCCTGCGTGGACGGCCCCGACTTTGACGGCCACAAGGTGGACTGGGACCTGGCGGTCAAGCGCAACCAGATGTACCGGGACTTCGAGATGCACAAGCATGAGGAGACCTGCAATCTGTTCAAGAAGGAGGCTGAATAATCATGGCGAATATGTCTTTGACCAAGAATCCCATGCCCTCTCAGGACCCCAACGTCCGGAATAAGAATTTTGACGAGGTGGCACTGGGTTATACCGAGGAGCAGGCTCTGGACGAGGCCCAGCGCTGCCTGAACTGCAAAAACAAGCCCTGCATGACCGGCTGCCCTGTCATGGTACATATCCCCGAGTTTATTGCGGAGGTTGCCAAGGGCGATTTTGAGGCCGCCTATCAGATCATCTCCAACACCTCCGCCCTGCCCGCCGTCTGCGGCCGCGTCTGCCCCCAGGAGAGCCAGTGCGAAAAGTACTGCGTCCGGGGCAAGAAGGGCGATCCCGTCGGCATCGGCCGTCTGGAGCGTTTCGTGGCCGACTGGCACAACGCCCACTGCACCGAGGCTCCCGCCAAGCCCGCCAGCAACGGCCACCGTGTGGCTGTCGTGGGTTCCGGCCCCTCCGGCCTGACCTGCGCCGGCGACCTGGCCCGCAAGGGTTACGAGGTCACCGTCTTTGAGGCCCTGCACCTGGCCGGCGGCGTGCTGGTCTACGGCATCCCCGAGTTCCGTCTGCCCAAGTCCATCGTCCAGAAGGAAGTGGACGGCCTGAAGGCACTGGGCGTCACCATCGCCACCGATACCGTTGTCGGCCGCACCATCACCGTGGACGAGCTGATGGAGGAGCAGGGCTTTGAGGCTGTGTTCATCGGCTCCGGCGCGGGCCTGCCCATGTTCATGAACATCCCCGGCGTCAACTACAAGGGCGTTCTGTCCGCCAACGAGTTCCTGACCCGTATCAACCTGATGAAGGCCTACAAGCCCGACTCCGACACCCCCATCATCCACCCCAAGAAGGTGGCCGTGGTGGGCGGCGGCAACGTGGCTATGGACGCCGCCCGCTGCGCCAAGCGCCTGGGTGCCGAGGTCTACATCGTCTACCGCCGCGGCATGGAGGAGCTGCCCGCCCGTAAGGAAGAGGTGGAGCACGCCGAGGAAGAGGGCATCATCTTCAAGACGCTCTGCAACCCCGTGGAGATCCTGGCTGATGAGAACGACGACTGCAAGGGTATCCGCTGCATCAAGATGGAGCTTGGTGAGCCCGACGCCTCCGGCCGCCGCCGTCCCATCGAGGTCCCCGGCAGTGAGTTCGAGCTGGACGTGGACTGCGTCATCATGGCCCTGGGCACCAGCCCCAACCCCCTGATCAAGTCCACCACCAAGGGCCTGGAGATCAACAAGAAGGGCGGCATCGTGGTCAACGAGGACGGCCTGACCTCCAAGGAGAACGTCTACGCCGGCGGCGACGCCGTCACCGGCGCGGCCACCGTCATTCTGGCCATGGGCGCCGGCAAGACCGCCGCCAAGGCCATCGACGAGCAGCTGAGCAAGTAAGCCACATAAATTAAGATGTTAAGATGTAAGGGACGGCAGCATGTTTGCTGCCGTCCCTTGAGTTTGTCGAAAAACCATCGTTTAGGAAAGAGAGACTCTCCGCGATGCGGGGGAGCACGAGGGGGCAGCGTCCGCCTCGTGTTGGATCGAATGTCCGCAGCGGACTGCGGCGCAGTCCGTTGCCCGCGAAGCGGGAGATTTTCAAAATGTGCAACATTTTGAAAATCGGGACATTAGCAGGCTGTCGAAAAAGGCCGGGAGGCCTTTTTCGACAGCCTGAAGGGACGGCAGCATGTTTGCTGCCGTCCCTTGTTTGTCTGCAAGCAAAGACGGACGGAAACTGTCGACGGGTAAAGTTAATTTACTTGTCATATGCTGTCTCAGCTGGGTTTGCTTAAATGTTGATTGGAAAGCTTCAAAAGAAGGATCGTTTTATTCGTTCTTCCGTGTCAGGAACATTCCAATGACTGTACCAATCAGGAGAATCGGTGCTGCTCTGACAAACAGCCATTCAAATGCGTGAAATGCCACTCCGAGAACGGCGGTTTCAGGATCACGATAATCCCACCCCAAATAAGGACTTTCCAATGCCAATAGGATCGCAAAAATTGCTGTTATGACTGCGCACAATGAGATAAGAAACCAATGCAGAATCTGTTTTCTTGCGGTTTTTCTCTGCGCAAGCTGCAAGTTTATCACCTCCAGCTTTGTGGAAATTGCCTTTAAGTCATCTGCTTCCGACTCTATGACGTTTTCTCCAAGCAGTGTACTCACGGGTGTTTCAAGCACTTCCGATATGGAGATCAGCATATCAGAATCGGGAACGGACAATCCTTGCTCCCATTTAGAAATGGTCTGCCGCACGACGTTCAGGCTGACGGCAAGCTCCTGCTGCGAAAGTCCTTTTGATTTTCTGATTGCTTTCATATTTTCGTTGAGCATGCGGGCTCACCTCCTTTCTTTCGCTTGTTACCGTTATTCTAGGAGGAACTGCCCGTTGCCGCAAGCAACGCATATGAACATTTTGGAAAACAGCGGTTTTTGCTCTGCCTTTCCCGCAATTTCTTGTTATTACGAACTTCTAATTCCCGCCCAAAAGGCGGGGGCAAGTCCGCCAAGCGGACTTGCTTAGCAACCACTGGTTGCGGGATAGAAAAAAACCCGCTGTACAGCGTTTTGTACAGCAGGGTTTCCTATGTTCACAAATCTACCACCGTGACCTCATGCCCGGTATAGGGCAGGAGCTTTTGCAGAACATCGGCGGTCTTCAATTTTAAACTGCTGGTGCAGATACAGGGGTGGCAGCTTAAGTACTCCGCCTCATAGACCTCCCGCTCCATCAGCAGACGGACCTGATGCCCTTTGTCATTCATCAGGCCCAGAATGGTGGCGGAGCCGGGGGTGCAGCGCAGCAGTTCCCACAGCATCTCTTCCGGCGCGAAGGACAGCCGGGCGGAGCCGATCTGGTGGGAGAGGTCCTTGGTGTGGAAGGGCTTGTCAGGCCCCATGCACAGCAGATAGAATTGCGTTTTCTGCCGGTTGCAGAGAAAGAGGTTCTTGCAGATGGGCACCCCCAGGACCTCACTGACAGCGGCGCATTTCTCCATGTTGTCCGCGGGATCGCTGGACACACGGTCATAGGCCATCTCCAGAGTTTCTAAAAGGTCAAAGGCGTCGGCCTCCTGGGGCAGCAGCTCGCCCTCGGGACGGGTGTTGTGATACAGCGGGGAGATCTCCATGGTCTTCTTTAGCCCCTTTCCAGAAGCTTTTCGCCGGCGCGGTAGATATCTCCCGCGCCCACAGTCAAAATGAGATCGCCGGGCTGTGCCAGCTGGTACAGCTGGTCCGTTACCTTCTCCAGGGTGGAGCAGTAGACGGAACCGGGGATATTGCGGCACAGGTCGGCGGAGGAGATGCCCAGGGTATTCTGCTCCCGGGCGGCATAGATCTCCGCCAGGATCGCCACATCCGCCAGCTTCAGCTCCTCCACGAAGCGGTCAAACAGCTTGGCGGTGCGGGTGTAGGTGTGGGGCTGGAAGGCCACCACCAGGCGCTGGTAGCCAAGCTCCCGAGCGGTGGTCAGCAGGGCGTGAAGCTCGTCGGGGTGGTGGGCGTAGTCGTCGTAGACCGCGGCGCCGTGGAAGGTGCCCTTGTGCTCAAAGCGGCGGCCGGCGCCGGTAAAGGCGGCAAGCCCCTCCTCCACGGCCTTGCCGGGGATGCCCAGCACATAGGCGGCGGAGGCGGCAGCCAGGGCGTTCAGAATATTATGGTGTCCATAGACATGGAGGGTGACATGGGCGTATGTTTCGCCTTTGACCAGAATGTCAAAAGTGGGGGCTCCATCTATATCCGCGAGGTTGGCGGCGGTGCAGTCGGCAGGGTGGTCCAGGCCGAAGGTGAAGATGGGACGGTCCACACCCGCCACGGAATCCACCGCTCCCTGGTTATCCACATTGACCACCACATGTCCGGCACCCGGGACCAGCTCCGCAAACTTGTGGAAAGAGTGCTCAATGTCGTCCAGATCCTTGAAAAAGTCCAGGTGATCGGCCTCCACGTTCAGGATCACGGCCACGGTGGGATAAAAGCAGAGAAAGCTGTTGCAGTATTCGCAGGACTCCAGAATGATGGTGTCGCCGTGGCCCACCCGGTAGCCGGAGTGGAGCAGGGGCAGCGTGCCGCCGATCATGACGGTGGGGTCCGCCTGGGCGGCCATAAAGATGTGGGTGCACATGGAGGTCGTCGTGGTCTTGCCGTGGGTGCCGGAGACACACAGCGCGTTGGGGTAGTGCTGCATGATGGCACCCCAGGCCTGGGCGCGCTCATAGACGGGGATACCCCGGGCTACAGCTCCGGCGATCTCCGGATTGCTGTCATGCACAGCGGCGGTGCGGACCACGAAATCGCAGTCCCCCAGATTCTCGGCGTTGTGGCCGATGGCAACGGAAATGCCCAGGGAGCGGAGGTGCTTCACCGTGTCGCTGTCCGTCATGTCGGAGCCCTGGACCGTCAGGCCCATGCCCCGCAGAACCTCGGCCAGGGGACACATGGATACGCCGCCGATGCCCACCAGGTGGACCCGCTTGCCGGGGACCAGGTAGTCACGGATGGGAGTTGGATTGTTCATCATAGGAACGGACTTCCTTTCCAAAACGGCTTTTCTCGTTGCGGACGCGAAAAAAGCGTTATATAATCATAATACCTTCCTCCAAAAGGAGAATTCAGAGAAAGAAATGGAACAGACTAAGCTATTATAATGCAGAAATACGAGAAATGCAACGGGGAAAGGCGGTGAAAAGGCGATGGAGATGCCGGGATATGTGCAGAACGTGCTGACGGCGCTGGAAGCAGCGGGATATGAGGCGTGGTGCGTGGGCGGCTGTGTGCGGGACCTGATGCTGGGCCGCGCCCCGGAGGACTGGGATGTGACCACCAACGCCCTGCCGGAGGCGACCATGGCGCTGTTTGGGAGCCACGCGTTTCCAACGGGCCTGCGGCACGGCACCGTGACGGTGCGGGAGGAGCACCGGAGCGTGGAGGTCACCACCTACCGGGTGGACGGAGACTACCACGACCACCGCAGGCCGGATACCGTCGTTTTCACCCCCTCGCTGGAGGAGGACCTGCGGCGGCGGGACTTCACCGTCAACGCCATGGCCCTGAGCCTGCGGGGGGACCTGCGGGATCCATTCGGCGGACAGGCGGATCTGAAAGCGGGCGTCCTGCGCTGCGTGGGGAAGCCGGAAAGGCGCTTTGGGGAGGATGCCCTCCGTATCCTGCGGGGGCTGCGGTTCGCGGCTGTGCTGGGCTTTGCCATGGATCCGGCCGCGGCGGCGGGCATCCACGGCCACCGGGCGCTGCTGAAAGACATTGCCGCCGAGCGGATCCAGGTGGAGCTTTTCAAGCTGCTGTGCGGAAAAGACGCGGCGGCGGTCCTGCGGGAATACCCGGATGTGGTCGGCGTGTTCTGGCCTGAGATCCTGCCCATGGTGGGCTTTGACCAGCGGAACCGCCACCACTGCTATGACGTGTGGGAGCACACCCTCCATGCGGTGGAGGCGGTGGAGCCGGAGCCGGTCCTGCGCTGTGCCATGCTGCTCCATGACGTGGGCAAGCCCCGGTGCTTTACCGTGGATCAGGATGGAAACGGGCATTTTTACGGCCATCCGGAGATCAGCCGGGAGTTGGCGGACGATATGCTCCGGCGGCTGAAATGCGCCGCGGCGTTCCGGGAGACGGTGGTGCGGCTGGTGGAGTGGCACGACAGGAACATCCCCCGGACGGACCGGGGCCTCCGCCGCGCCCTGCGGGCGCTGGGGGAGGAGGACCTGCGGCGGCTGATCCTCGTGAAGCGGGCGGACAACCTGGCCCAGGCTCCGGAATACCGGGACACCCAGCGGGAGATCGACAGGGCGGAGGCCATTCTGGACAAGCTGGTGGCGGCGGACGCCTGCTTTTCCCTGGGGCAGCTGACTGTGAACGGAAGGGACCTTGCAGCGCTGGGGCTTTCCGGCTCGGAGATCGGTCGGACGCTGAACGCGCTGCTGGACAAAGTGGTGGACGGAGAACTGCCCAACGAGCGGACGGCCCTGCTGGAAGCGGCACGGAAATTGTAACCAAAGTCAACGGTCTGTAACCAAAACGGCGGGATTTGTTACCAAAATGCGGTGGACATGCCGGGGCGGCGGCTGTTATACTGCCCCCATAAAAACAGGGGGTGCATTTCAGATGAAAAAGGGCCTGGGATATGTGCTGGCGGTGTGTCTGCTGCTGACAGGCTGCGGCGCGGCACAGGACGGGACAGTGCGGACCGAACCGCAGGCGGAACCGGCGGCGGTGGACTGGCGGACAGGGTACAAATCCTGCCTGGCGGACCTGTGCGATGAGGATGCCCAGCGGTGGATGGCGGGGTATCCGGAGGGCGGAGACCCGCCTTTGAGTCGTTACTGGCTGTATGACATCGACAAGGACGGTGTGCCGGAGATGCTGGTGGAGTACGGGAGCTGCGAGGCGGACCGCCGCACCGATGTCTATGGCTGGGTGGATGATGCCCCGGCGGAACTGGGGCAGTTTCCCAGCGGACATTGCAGCCTGTACACCTGGCCGGGGGAGAACGGCGCAGCCCTCCACTATGGACAGATGGGCGTTGAATACATCTATAAGATCAGCATTGAGGACGGCGCGCTGACCGTGGAGACGCTGCTGGAGGCGGGACTGGAAGAGCCGGTGGAGGAGTACACCGACATGGAGACGTTCCTGCCGGGAAGCGTATGCCTGGAGGACCAGGGCATCCGGGCCGCTTTGGACGGCACCCTGGACGAGGAGACCGGGATCTATACCCAGGAGCCCAACACGGCGCTGATCGACAGGTATGTGGAGACGTTAGAACCGGACTTCACCTATGACGAATCCGGTTTGGCGGACTGGCAGCGGGGCTACGCGGACTTCCTGCGGGCGCTGTGCAAAGAGGAAGCGGCGGTGCGGAACATCGACCGGCCGGACTATGATCCCAACGAGTATCCCAGTGAGACAGGGATGCTGAGCGAAGGCTACTGCCTCTATGATATCGACAAGGACGGCGTGCCGGAGATGATGATCCGGTACGGAAACTGTGAGGCGGCGTACCATACCTACGTGTACGGCTGGGCGGACGGCGTGGTGGCGGAGCTTGGGGATTTTTACAGCGGACATTCCAGCCTGTACACCTGGCCGGAGGAGAACGCCATGGCCTTCAACTGGGGCCACATGGGCGGTCACTATGTGGAGAAGATCAGCCTTGTGGATGGCACGTTGACCTTTGAAGAGGTCTTTTCGGAGAATATCAGTCCGGAAAATCCATACACCGAAATAGAGGACATTGTGCCCGGCAGCACATATCTCCGAGCGGTCCGGACCACCCTGGGGCTGACATTTTTGGAGGAGGCCGGCTCCGACGCGGACCAGCCCCTGCTGCTGCCTATCTACGACTATGGCCGGGAGCAGGTGCGGCAGGAGACCGACATGGATCGGGACGCGGCGGCCCGGGCGGCTATCACGGCGGTTTTGGAGGACGGCGCAACGTTTTACGGCGTTTCCGCCGACGGCTTCGGCGGCGACACCGGCTGGACGGCGCTGGAACAGTACCTGGCTCCCAGCGGCGTGGACAGGTACGCGGATACGCCCCAGACGCTGGATAAGCTGGCCTGGATGGACGTGGACGGAGACGGGCAGACGGAGTGCCTGCTGTCCCTGCGGGACGCGGAGGGCTGGCCGGACCAGTATGTCATCCTCAGCGAGCAGGATGGAACAGTCTACGGTTACTGCGTGAATTACTGCGGCGATGATTCCGTGAACGCGGACGGCGTATTTTATCAGTACGGGGAGCCCTTCGCCGTGTCCTTTTGGAAAGACCAGTGCTATCAATACACCGTGTCCTGTGACGGGACCGTCCCCGATGTGGAATGGGAGGAGCCATGAACCAACTGTGGAGCATCTATCACAATGAGATACCGCCCTTCCTCCGGGAGTTCTCAGCCGCGCCGCCCATGGCGCGGCTGAAGGACGTGGGCATGAACTGCGGGTGCGAGTACACCCACTTTCCCCGCTTTCGGGATATCGGCCCCTACTCCCGCTATGACCACAGCCTGGGGGTGGCGCTGATCGTCTGGCATTTCACCGGGGACAAGAAACAGGCCCTGGCGGGACTGTTTCACGATATCACCACGCCGGTGTTCGCCCACGTGGTGGATTTCCTGGACGGCGACCATCTCCGGCAGGAGTCCACCGAGGCGGGGACGGCGGACCGCATCGCCGCCTCGCCGGAGCTGTGCGGTTTGCTGGAAGAATATGGACTGACGGTGGAACAGGTGGCGGATTACCACCGCTATCCCATCGCCGACAATCCCGCCCCGGCGCTGTCGGCGGACCGGCTGGAGTACACCCTGGGAAACGCCCTGAACTACGGCTTTGCGGATTTAGGACAGATCCGCGCTTTTTACGGGGACCTGACCGTGGGAGAGGACGAGGCGGGCCGCCCGGAGCTGGTGTTCCGGACGCCGGAGACCGCCGCGGCGTTCACCAGGACGGCCCTGCAAAATTCCCATGTCTATGTGGCGGACGAGGACCGCTTCGCCATGGAGGCACTGGCGGACCTGCTGCGGCTGGCGCTGGACCGGGGAATTTTGACAAGGGAGGACCTGTGGATCACGGAAAAGCCGGTCATTGAACGGCTGGAGGCTGATCCGGTCTGCGGTCCGGTGTGGAGGAAGTTCCGCGGCTATTCCCGCATCCTGCGGAGCACGGAACGGCCAAGCGGCGGGACCTGGGTCCGCGTGGATGCAAAAAAGCGCTGGATCGATCCGATGGCCCGGGGCATGGGCCGGGTGTCCCAATGGGACGCGGAGACACGGGAAGCGATCGAACAGTTTCGGAGCCTGGAGTTCTCCTGCTGGCTGTATGGGGAGTAGAAAAGATCAAAAGGGCGTCAAGGCCAAGCCTTGGCGCCCGCTTTTTATTCGCATTATTCGCACACCGCCGGGAACTGCTGGCGGCACAGGCGCCTGCCTGTTTCGGTTTGGAAGATCGTCTCATAGACGTGCTTTTGAGCTGCCGGCGGCTCCCCGTCCTCGTAGAGATTCACCAGAAAATCCGCCTCTATCAGGATCTGATAATCCAACCCGTCGATATTGGTGTATGTGTGGTGATGCCCCACCAGGTACATGACGCGGCGGATGACCTCCCGGGGCCAGTTCAGCTGGCTCAAAAGCGCCTCTGCCTCGGCGGGGCCAAGCTCCTCCTGGTATTTGCCGGTGTTGACGCCATAGACCGCCTCCGCCTTGTGGATACCGATGTCGTGGACCACGGCGGCGGTCTCCAAAACAAACTGCATGTGCGGGTCCAGCCCCTCTTCCAGGCCGATCAAACGGGCAAAGGCGTGGACTTTCAAAAAGTGCTGGATGCGCTTGACGTCTCCAGCGTCATAGGCGATGGCTGCGGCGATGGCCTTCTCAATGGGATGTTCCATAGCAATGCTCCTTTATACGATCTCCAACAGTTCCCGCAGGTCCGAGATCTCGTAGTCGATGCGCAGGCCGTCCTGCCGGGGCTTTTTGCCGGGATTGAACCAGCAGCAGGGGAGACCGGCATTGTTGGCGCCCCGGATATCCGTGGCCAGAGAGTCGCCGATGACCAGTGTGTTTTCCGCCGTGATGGCGGGAACGCGGGCCTGTACATAGTCATAATAGGCCTTGTTCGGCTTGGAGGCGCCCGCCTCCTCCGAGATAAAGGCGTCGGTGAACAGCTCCCCGAACACGCTGCCCCGGAGGCGGCTCCGCTGGACGGAGGCCACCGCGTTGGTGACGATGTACAGCTTGTGCCCCCGCTCCACAAGGGTGCGGCAGACCTCCTCGGCGTGGGGGAGGGGATAGGCGCACCGGCCCAGGGCCTCCAGATAGTCCCGGTTGCACTGGGCGGGGTCCGCGTCCATGTCCAGAGCTTTTAAAAAGCGGACATAGCGCTCCAGCGTGACGAATTCCTTGCTCACCTCACCGCGGTCAAAAGCGGCCCAAAGGTCCAGATTGATCTCGTGATACAGCTGATAGACCTCCGGAGTGTCGGGGATCCCGTGGGCCGCGCACATGACGGAAAAAGCCCGGGAGGAGGCTTTGGGAAAATCGAAAAGCGTGTCGTCCACGTCAAAGAGCAGATAGGGATAGTTCATCTCTTGACTTCCTTTCAAAAATTTGTGTCCATCTTATCATGAGAGCGGTAAAAAGGCAATCACCTCCGGGGGCATCCGGCCATACCATGAAGCGAGGGGGGATGCCGGATGAACAGGTCCTTTGGCGTCATCGGAGGAGACCGGCGGCAGGCGGAATTGGCCCGGCTGCTGGCGGCGGATGGCAATACGGTTTGTACTTACGGTCTGGACCGCTGGAAGCCCGGCGGCGAGGGCTCGCTGGATCACGCGGCTCTGGCGGACACGGTGATCCTGCCGCTGCCGCTGTGCAAGGGAGACGGTGTGCTGAACTGCGAGGAGGGGCCGGTGCCCACCACCGATCTGTTCCGCCGCCTGCACCCGGGCCAAATGATCCTGGCCGGACAGGTGAAGCCCCAGCAGCGCCAGGAGGCGGCGGCCTGCGGCCTGACATTGGAGGACTACTTCCTGCGGGAGGAACTGACGGTAGCCAATGCCGCGGCCACAGCAGAAGCGGCCATCCAGGTGGCCATGGAACAGCTGGACCGGACGCTGCTGGGAATGCCCTGCCTGGTCCTGGGCTTTGGCAGGATCGGAAAGCTGCTGAGCCACCGGCTCCACGGCCTGGGTGCCCAGGTGACGGCCACTGCCCGGAAGCCGGAGGACCTGGCCTGGATCCGCGCCTTTGGCTGGCGGCCGCTGGAGACAGGCGCGCTGGATGGAAAGCTGGGGGCTTTTGGCGCGGTGTTCAGCACGATCCCCTCTCCGGTCCTGGGTGCGCCTCTGCTGGCCCAGCTGCCAAAGGACTGCCTGTGTGTGGACCTGGCGTCTGTACAGGGCATCGATCTGGCGGCGGCGGAAAGGCTGGGCCTGCCCCATGTGTGGGCAAGGTCCCTGCCGGGGCGGATGGTGCCCCGCACCGCAGCGGTGGTCATCCGGGACGCGGTCTATTACATCTTGGAAGAACGGGGTGGCCCTGTATGAGAAAAGAACGGGTCGGATTCGCGGTATGCGGGTCCTTCTGCACACATGAGCAGGTCATGAAGGCGCTGAAGCGGCTGACGGAGCTGTATGAAACGGTGATCCCCATCGCATCGGAGAATACGGCCTTTACAGACACGCGCTTCGGCACATCGGATGACCTGCTGGAAAAGATGGAAGAGCTGACGGGACACGAGGTCCTGTGCGATATCCCATCGGTGGAGCCCATTGGGCCGAAGGGACTGCTGGATGTGCTGGTGATCGCGCCCGCCACCGGCAACACCATTGCCAAATTGGCGTCGGGCATCACGGATACGGCGGTCACGATGGCGGCGAAGGCCCACCTGCGGAACGGAAGGCCGGTGGTCATCGCCATGGCCAGCAACGACGGCCTGGCCGCGGGGGCAAGGAATATCGGAGAACTGCTGGTGCGGAAACAGTACTATTTTGTCCCCTTCGGACAGGACAACGCTGTTTCAAAGCCCTGTTCCCTGATCGCGGATTTTGAAAAGCTGCCGGAGACGGTGGACGCCGCACTGAGGGGAGAGCAGATCCAGCCGATTTTGCTGCGGGAATAGGGAGAAGAGCCAGGCCGCCGGCCTGGCTCTTAGAACCTGTATTCATAACCGTTGAACGCCGTCTGGGAGGCCTTTTTCCCGCCATACTGCGTCGCTTTCCCTTGCCATACGTCAGTATGGCTGTGAAAAATCTCCTTGTCTGTCGGGAAAAATCCTCGCCCATCCAGCATTCCCCGGTTATGAATACAGGTTCTTAGACTGTCGATAAACCCGGAAGAGCAGGAAAACGAGAAGGAGGGGTGTGCGCGGCTGGCCCGCAGGCCGTTTCGGAGCGCAACCGCGCGATCTCTCGATAACTCAGCCCATCCACATAATATTTCCGTATACAACTCCGCGCATAGTTCATACAATTGGTATGAGCGGTGCATTAAGGAAGCCCATTCCGCAGACGTTGCGCCGGTGCGGCATGGGCGGTGGGAAGAAATTCGCAACGCTTATGGTGATCTGGAAGGCTGGTTGCACACCAACTGTGGGAGAGAAGTGAAATGCAAGGAAAAATACTGCCCCAACTGCGGCGCAAAGATGGATTTGGATGGATGAGGTGAAGTTACATCTACGGCGATTTAGAAACGGCACAGCGGCTTGTGGATAGATACCACGGAACAGGCGAAGTAATCATTAATCGGAAAGGTGCTTGGTCCAGCAAAGAGGTCATATTCCAGGCAGAAGTGATAGGCGTAGAAGTAGATCCTAAAAGCGGATTGGAAAGGGAAACCAGGCGCTTTACGATTCATTACGGAAAAAATGGCACGCATGTTGTTCCCACAAAGGAGAATGAGAATGGATTACAGTGAGTTCTATAATGAAAATTCCGGGAAGAATGTCCGTGCTGAAATGACCGACGGCGAGGTCATTAGCGGGAAGTTGTACGGATATATCTCAGAGAAAGACAATGAACCAGATCCTGAAAGCATCATTGTGAAAAACTCAGATGGAATGCTTACCGAGCTTTTCACCGATGAGATTGCGGGAATCGCTCTTGGTAACTAACAAGGAAGCTGTATGACAGACGAAGCTATCAAGTCCATTATACATAAGTGGGTACTGAATAAAATAAAAATCCCTAGAGCCGTTGAAGCTCTAGGGGTTCTTTTGGTACGCCCGACTGGATTCGAACCAGCGGCCTTCAGAGTCGGAGTCTGACGCGCTATCCAACTGCGCCACGGGCGCGTATCAAAACGGTATGAACTTGTGGGGAAGTGCTATTTTTCAAAATAGTGGTCAAATAGTAGTCAACGGCAAAGGGAATTTTCCTCTGCATTGGCTGTAAGCCACTGATTGCAAGGGGTTGCGCCGGTTCGCTGCGGATAGGACCTGAAACGTCGGAGTCTGACGCGCTATCCAACTGCGCCACGGGCGCGTATCAAAACGGTATGAACTTGTAGGGAAGTGCTATTTTTGAAAATAGTGGTCAAATAGTAGTCAACGGCGAAGGAAAATTTCCTCTGCATTGGCTGGAAGCCACTGATTGCAAGGGGTTGCGCCGGTTCGCTGCGGATAGGACCTGAAACGTCGGAGTCTGACGCGCTATCCAACTGCGCCACGGGCGCATAAACTCAAGATATGCTGTCTCACATATCTTTGCTTAGTATAGCAGAGTTTTGATTTGCTGTAAAGTGCTTTTCGGGAAAAATTTTTACAAAAAAGATTGTTAAAAAAATTGACAAGTTAATCGATTTGGTCTAAACTATATTTGAGAATAATTTAACGATTTCAGTTTCTAAGGAGTGAATGGTTTTGAAGAAAGAGAACATCTCTGACGCTGTGATCCGCCGACTGCCCAGATATTATCGTCAATTGACAGATCTATGCAGCCGCGGAGTCATTCGGATATCCTCCCATTCGCTGGGCCAGGAAATGAATATCACCGCCTCACAGATCCGGCAGGATTTCAGCTGCTTTGGCGAATTTGGACAGCAGGGATATGGCTATAATGTGGAAGAGCTGCGCTCTGAGATCGGTCACATTTTAGGCGTGGACAACGATCACCATCTGGTCATGATCGGCGTGGGCAATTTAGGCCATGCGCTGCTGCAGGGATTCCTGTTTTCCCAGACCGGCTTTACGGTGGACGCCGCTTTCGATGTGTCTCCGGCAGTCATCGGCACCACGGTGAATGGCGTGCCGATCTATTCCCTGAATGATTTGGAGACCTATATTCAGGAGCACAGTGTGGACGTGGTGGTGCTGACGATCCCCCAGTCTGTGGCGCAGGATACCGCCAACCGCCTGATGAACCTGGGCATCAAGGGCTTCTGGAATTTTACAAATGTGGAATTGAGCAGCAGCGATCCGGATGTGAAATTTGAGAACATCCACTTTGCGGACAGCCTGCTGACACTCAGCTATCGGATCGCAAACCGCTGACACGCCGCCTCGGCGCTGCCGCCAGGCTGACGAAAGGATACATACCCGCTTATGATGAAAAAAATTGCCATTCTGCTCCCGGTCTGTGCTCTGCTGGCCGCCGCCGTATGGGGCTTCGCCGCGGGAGACGCCGGTGATCCGCTGGCATCGCTGTCCTATCTCAACGGCACATTTGCCGAAGCGGTGGAAAAACAGGTCGAAAAACGGCTGGATGCCTCGGATGCTGCCCTCTTAGAGAGCGGCGGCAGCGGCGAAGGCTCTTCCGTCTCTGCCGCCACATGGATGGAGAAGCGCATGAAGCAGGAGGACAGCCTGACCGGCTATACCGGGACGAGTGTCATGCTGCTGGCCGGCGGCGTCCAGGTCACATATTCCGGAAGCGCCGTGGTGGATGTCACCACCGGTACAGTCGTGCCCAGCGGCGCCGCCCTGACAGCGAAGCACCGCTACATGGTGGCGGAGGACACCTCGGCAGCATTTACTGTCACCACCAAAACGGCGGTGGTGGATTATCAGGGCGATCATGCGTTCAGTGCTTCCAATACCACGGACTACAACGCCATGGCGGCTGCGCTGAAGACGCTGCACCTGTTCAAGGGCAGCTTTACCGGCTATGGCGAGGGCTTTGACCTGGAAGCGGCGCCCACACGGCTGCAGGCGCTCATCATGTTTATCCGCGTCCTGGGTGAGGAGGAGCAGGCCCTGGCCTGGACCGGCACCATACCCTTTACGGATATCGCCAGGGGCTCTGACGCGGAGAAGTATGTGGGCTACGCGTACAGCATGGGCTATACCAACGGATACAGCGCCACTCAGTTCAAGCCCGCTGGGGCCGTGAATGCCTACCAGTACACGGAATTTGTCCTGCGGGCCATGGGATACAGCTCCGCTGCCAATACGAATTTGGGGGATACCCTGTTCCGCGCCGAGGAGGCCGGTGTTCTGACAGCCGGGGAGGCCGCCATGCTCCAGCAGGACAAGTTCCTGCGGGCGGAGTTGGTCTACATCTCCTACTACGCGCTGGAGGCGGAGCTGCCGGACGGCAGCCAGACGCTGGGAGACCTGCTGTGTGACAAGGGTGTGTTCACCAAGCGGGAATACCGGGACGCGGAGAATATGGTGACCAGCTGGCGGCTGTAAATCGGGAGGAACCAAGAGCACGGAGGCGCATACTATGGATTGAGACCGCTTCGTTCGGTCTACATCTCATAGGAGGTCCCAATATGTGCAATAACGGTTTTGGCGGCGGCAACTGCTGCTGGATTATCATCCTGCTGATCATCATCTGGTGCTGCTGCGGCAACAACAGCTGGGGCGGCTGCGGCTGCAACAACGGCTGCAACAACAATTCCTGCTGCTGATTTCCTAAGATAACAAACAGCGCCCCGGGGCCAAAAGGCCCCGGGGCGCTTGACTCTACCTCCGGTCGATTGCGCGCAGAACTGCCGGATGGTAGAATGCAGCCAGAGGTGAATGAAATGGAGCAAAAGACCATCGGCACACTGATCCGGCAGGCGCGGCTGGCCCGCGGGCTGACACAGAAGGAACTGGCGGAGCGCCTCCACGTGACGGACAAGGCCGTGTCGAAATGGGAGCGGGATGTCTGCCGCCCGGATATCGCCCTGCTGGAGCCGCTGTCCCAGGAGCTGGGGCTGTCGATTTGGGACCTGTTAGGGGTGGAGGAGCCGGAGAGAGGCTTGCGGAATCTGGTGGACTATTCCGTGGCGGAGGTGCGCAGGAAAAAAGGACAGGTCAACCGAAGATGGGCGGGCCTGCTGGGAGCGCTGCTGCTGCTGGCGTGGGGCTGGCTGCTGATGTCGGGATACCGATTTTCCCCGGAGGCGGCGGCCAGATACCAACTGATGTTCCGGAACGGGGAGACAGCGGAGGTGGTGCTGCGGGAGACGATTTACGATTATGATGCCTTCTTGTTCGACGCAGGAGACACGTACCACATGACCTTTGTGCGGAAAGCGGGACCACTGTGGCAGCCCATGGGGGTGGATGCGTATGGCCCCAAGCGGGACGACCGGATCGAATATCTGGGCGGCGCCACATTTGAGGGTTCTTTTGGCTTCATGCTTCTCTGCTGCCATGATCCGAACGTGGAGACCGTCACCGTCAACCTGGGCGGAAAGACAACCATCACCCAGGCGGTGGGGACAGACCAGATCGAGATTTTCCGCTGGCCTACGGAAATGCAGCGGCCCTGGAGCAGCCTTCCCACGGCGGTGGCCTGTGACGCGGACGGGGAAGTGCTGTACCATCTGGATATGCTCCAAACCAAAGAGAATTATGCTCTGCATGTCTATCCGGGTATCTATCACTGGTGGGAGGGCCCGGAGGGGACCTACCCCGGATATGAAGAGGATTTGAAAAACCGATAGGAGAGAGGGGCCGCAGGTCCCTTTTCTTTCCGTGTGCTATGGTGACAAATTCGGAAAGCTGTGGTATAATCCCTCTCAAACTGTGAAAAACACAGGAGGGACCTATGGAGAACTATTTTGAACCCCGCCTGACCGATGACCAGCTCCGGGCCATCAGCTCCATCGGCCTGGCCCACATGGGGGACGCGGTCTTTGAGGTGTTGGTCCGGGCTTGGCTGTGCGCCCACGGCAAGGCCACCGGAAAGGGCCTGCACCAGGCCACCATTCGGCTGGTGTGCGCCGAGTCCCAGGCGGAGAAGGCGGAGCGCGTCCTGCCCCTGCTGACGGAGGAGGAACTGGCGGTGTTCAAACGGGGCCGCAATGCCCAGGTCCACACCGTTCCCGGCCATGCCAGCCGCGCCCAATACGGCGAGGCCACGGCATTGGAGGCCCTGCTGGGCTGGCTGTACCTGCGGGGAGAGAGGGAGCGCGTCAACGAACTGTTCTGCAAGATGATGGAGGAATGAGCCATGCCACTGGACGCGGTATGTTTACAAGCGATCGTGGAGGAGCTGCGGCCCCAGCTTCTGGGGCTGCGGATCGATAAGGTCCAGCAGCCAGCCCGGGACCAGGTGATCCTGCTGCTGCGGGGAAACAAGCGGCTGCTGCTGAACGCGGGGGCCAACGCGCCCCGGCTCCAATTGACGGAGCTCACCCGGGACAACCCGGCGGAGCCGCCTATGTTCTGCATGCTGCTGCGCAAGCATCTGGTGGGCGCCCGGGTGGCGGAGATCACCCAGCCGAAATTGGAGCGTTTGGTGCGGCTGGAGCTGGACATCACCGACGACTTCGGCCAGCCAGGCCGGCGGACGCTGGTTCTGGAGGCCATGGGCCGCCGGTCCAACCTGATCCTGCTGGATGGGGAGGGGCGAATCATCGACTGTATGCGCCGGGTAGACGCGGACATGTCCGCCCAGCGGCAGGTTCTGCCGGGGCTTTACTACGAGCCGCCGGCTTCCACTGGCCGTCTGCCGGTGACGGAGGAGACGGCGGAGGGCTTCCGGGAGAAGCTGGCCGCCGCCAATCCGGAGCGGCAGCTGGACGCCTTTCTGCTGGACAGCTATTTCGGCATCTCCCCCCTGATGGCCCGGGAACTGGCCTTCCGGACAGCCGGGGAGACAGACCGTCATCTCTTCGAATTGGACGCTGCCGGTGTAGAACGCTTCTGGCAGAAAATCCAAGGATTTATAAGCACAATACAGGAAAATACCTTTACGCCGTACTGCCTGAAGCAGGAGGGCCGTCCGGTGGAATTTGCCTGTGTTCCCATCGCCCAATATGGCGCCGCCATGGAGCTGGAGCGGTATGAGAGCTTCTCAGCCCTGCTGGATGACTTTTACGAGGCACGGGAGCGGCAGGAGCGGGCACGCCAGCGGGGCGCGGACCTGCTCCGCACCGCAACCACCGCCCGGGACCGGCTGCGGCGGAAGCTGGCATTGCAGGAGAAGGACTATGCCGCCACCCAAAATCGGGACGAACTGCGGATCTGCGGCGATCTGATCACCGCCAACCTCTACCGGATGGAGCGGGGCCAGAGCAGGCTGACCTGCGAAAATTTCTATGACGAGAGCTGCGCCCCCATCACCATCCAGCTGGACCCGCTGCTGACGCCCCAGCAGAATGCCGCCAAGTACTACAAGCGCTACACCAAGGCCAAGACCGCCGAGAGGTATCTCCGGGAGCAGATGGAGATCGCCCGCCGGGATCTGGAGTATCTGGAGAGCGTGCTGGAGGAGATCGATCACGCGGAGACGGAGCAGGATTTTATCGACATCCGCGGCGAATTGAAGGACGCTGGGTTCCTGCGGAAGCAAGGGAAGAAGGAACTGAAGCGGACGGCAAAACCCCGGGAGTTCCGCACCACCAGCGGCTTCCGGGTGCTGGTTGGCCGGAACAACCGCCAGAACGACAAGCTGACGCTGAAGGACGCGGACTACCGGGACATCTGGCTCCATACCCAGAAGATCCACGGCTCCCATGTCATCCTCTGCACCGAGGGACGGACGCCGGATGACGACACCATCGTGGAGGCCGCTAAGTTGGCCGCCTACTATTCCAGGGCACGGGAGAGCGGCAATGTGCCTGTGGACTATACCCAGGTGAAATATGTAAAAAAGCCAGCCGGAGCCCGCCCCGGCATGGTCATCTATCCGACGTACCAGACGGTGAACGTCACGCCGGACGAGGCGCTGGTGAAGCAGCTGCGGGTGAAGTAGAGACTTTGTAAAGAAGCAGCGGAAAGGGGATGCCTGGCATCCCCTTTCCATTGTCTCAGGCCACGTGAGGCGCGTGCCCGTTTTCCTCATCGGTGCGGAACAGCAGCGTGATGCACCACAGACCCGCCAGCCCCACCAGGGCATAGATGATCCGGGACAGGACGGCCATCTGGCCGCCGCACAGGAACGCCACCGTGTCGAAGCCGAACAGGCCGATGCCGCCCCAGTTCAGAGCACCGATGATGGCCAATACCAGCGCGATCTTGTCGATTATCATGGTCAACCCTCCATTCAAACCCTTGGGCAGGGTTTTACAATAGAGTGTCCATCCGCCGCCAAACTATGCGCAGAACAAATGATGCGGCGGTTTTGCGGTTCTAAGTTGAAAAATTCAAAACAGATGTTATAATAATCGACATACAAAACTCGCAGTCAACTGCGGCAGGGGGAGAGCATATGAATATTGTATGTCTGGACATGGAGGGCGTTTTGACGCCGGAGATCTGGATCGCGTTTGCCGAGGCCAGCGGGATCCCTGAACTGAAGCGGACAACACGGGACGAGCCTGACTATGACAAGCTGATGCGCTGGCGCATCGGCATTTTGAAAGAACATGGCCTGGGCCTGAAGGAGATCCAGGAGACGATCGCAAAGATCGATCCGCTTCCCGGAGCCAAGGCGTTTTTGGATGAGCTGCGCTCCATCACCCAGGTGGTCATCCTCAGCGACACCTTTGAGGAGTTCGCAAGACCGCTGATGAAGAAGCTGGGCTGGCCCGCCATTTTCTGCAATTCCCTGGAAGTGGCCGAAAGCGGCGAGATCACCGGCTTCCGGATGCGCTGCCAGCAGTCCAAGCTGACCACGGTCAAGGGGCTGCAGGCCATCGGCTATGAGACCATCGCCAGCGGCGACAGCTACAATGATCTGGGCATGATCCAGGCCAGCAAGGCGGGCTTCCTGTTCCGGAGCACGGAGCAGATCAAGGCGGACCATCCGGAGATCCCGGCCTACGAGGAGTTTGACGAGCTGCTGGCCGCCATCAAGGCGGTGCTGTGAAAGGGAGGGACACCCCTGCATGATCCCATCACGCGGATCTCCCTCGCGGTCAACGGTGTGCTAACACGGTCGGCTTTGGGCTGACTCCTCACCCTGGCGGTGATCGCATATATGGCGGTAAAGACCATTCGGGAATTTTGTGAAAAGTGAGCAGAAGGCAAGATCCTATATGAATGAGAACTTTCAAAGGCTGGGATTTTACCCGGCGGATATCCTGCTGCCCAAAGCGGGCGTGGACATGACAAAATGGGCCGTGGTGGCCTGCGACCAATTCACCTCCCAGCCGGAATACTGGCAGGCGGTGGAGAATACAGTGGGGGACGCACCCTCCACCCTGCGGCTGATCCTGCCGGAGGCCCGGCTCCACGATCCGGAGGTGGACCGCTATATCCGGCAGATCAATGCTGCCATGGAGCGATATTTGCGGCAGGGCGTGTTCCGGACACTGGAAAACGCAATGCTGTACATTGAGCGCACCCAGTCCGACGGAAAGGTGCGCCGCGGCCTGATCGGCATGGCGGACCTGGAGCAGTATGACTTTACCCCCGGCAGCGGCGCGTTGATCCGCGCCACGGAGGGCACGGTCCTCTCCCGTATCCCGCCCCGTGTCCGGGTGCGGCGGGACGCGGCCTTGGAGCTGCCCCACGTCATGCTGCTGATCGACGACCCGGAGAAAACGGTCATCGAGCCGCTGACAGCCCAGAGCGCCGCCATGGAGCAGGTCTATGATTTTGATCTTCAGCAGGGCGGAGGCCATCTGACGGGCTGGAAGCTGACAGGGCCGCAGATGGATGCGGTGGCGAAGGCAATGACGGGCCTTTGCACCACGGAGGAAATGGAGCGGAAATACGGTGTGAAGAGCATGGCGCCTCTGCTGTTCGCCGTGGGGGACGGCAACCACTCCCTTGCCGCGGCCAAGCGGTGCTACGAGGATCTGAAACGACATACCCCGGAGAGCGAGCGGGCCAGCCTGCCCGCCCGGTATGCCCTGGTGGAGGTGGTGAATGACCACGACGATGCCCTGGAATTCGAGCCGATCCACCGGGTGCTCTTTGGCGTGGAGCCGGAGCGGGTCCTGGAGGCCTTCCGGGCATTTTATCCCGGCGCCTGTGAGGGCCAGGGAGATGGACACACCATCGCTTACACGCATGAGGGCCGCACGGGCTTTCTCACGGTGCCGGAGCCGCAGGGACAGCTGGCGGTGGGGACGCTTCAGAACTTCCTGGATGCCTACCTGGCGGAACACGGCGGCGAGATCGACTATGTCCATGGTGATGAAGCGGCGGATGAATTGGGAAGCCGGCCCGGCAGCATCGCCTTCAAACTGCCTGTCATGGGAAAAGAGCAGCTGTTTCGGACCATCATGGCCGACGGCGTCCTGCCCCGCAAGACTTTTTCCATGGGCAATGCCCAGGATAAGCGGTACTATGTTGAGGCCCGAAAAATCAGATAGAGCGCGGAATACCGGCCTGGACTGTGATTTTTTCACAGTCCGGGTTGTTTCATTTGCGAAGGATATGGTAAAATAGCCGCAAAAAGCGGCTATTTTACTCTTATATCGCCATTTTTCTCTCCGGCTTCGCCGGAAACCGGAAAATACGGCTGCATGATACCATTTCGCTCCGCTTTATGGTATAATCAAACGGAAAAAGAGCGACAGGGGAGCGGCTGATGAAGCGTATGACACAACAGGCCCCGGCAAAGGTGAATCTGGCCCTGGACATCCTGGGCCGGCGGCCGGACGGCTATCATGATATGCGGATGGTGATGCAGGCGGTGTCTCTCTGCGACACGGTCACCGCGGAGGAGACAGAGGAAGGATTTGCCCTGCACACCGGCGGAGATTTCATTCCAGCTGGCAAAAAGACCTTGGAACAGCGGGCGGCGGAGGCGTTTTTCACGGCCATTGGCCGTCCCATGCCCGGATTGTCCGTAACGCTGGAAAAACGGACGCCCGCCTATGCGGGCCTGGGAGGAGGCAGCGCCGATGTGGCGGCGCTGCTGCGCATCCTGCGGGACCGGTACTGCCCGGACCTGCCGGGCACGGAGCTGGAGCGCATCGGTTTCACCGTGGGCAGTGACATGCCCTTCTGCGTCCGGGGCGGCACCGCCCTGGCGGAGGGCAGAGGGGAGGTCCTGACAGACCTGCGGCCCCTGCCGGACTGCTTTTTTGTCATCTGCAAGCCGGATTTCGGCATTCCCACGCCGTCGCTGTTTGCCCTGGTGGACCAGAAAGCATGGGACCGGCGCCCCGACATCGACGGCATGGCGTCCGCGTTGGAGGCCGGAGACCTGGGCGGCGTGGCCGCCCGGCTGGGGAATGTGTTCGAGGCGGTTCTGCCGGAGCCGTACCATGAGGTGTTTGCCATCAAGCGGCGCCTGCTGGACCTGGGAGCGCTGAACGCCGCCATGAGCGGCTCCGGCCCCTCGGTGTTCGGCATCTTTCGGGCACGGCGGACAGCGGAGGCGGCGGCAAGGGCGCTGAAAGAGACTTATGCCCAGACCTTTTTGGCGGAGCCGCTGAAAAAATTTTAGAAAACAGGAATAAAATCAAAGATTTCCGTCCATGATTTTCCAAAAGGCGCACAGCCTACATAGAAAAGGACGGAAATCAAATGAAAACAACTGTAAAGCCCGCAAACCGGCTGAAAATATTGGAGATCGCGCTGTTGATCGGAATGGCGGTGTTCCTGGCCTCCGGGGCCATGGCCCTGCGGACGCAGGACGATCTGGCGGACAAGGTGGTGCGGCTCCATGTGCTGGCCAACTCCGACTCCGAAGAGGATCAGGCGCTGAAGCTGCGGGTCCGGGATGTGGTGCTGGAGCGGGCAACGGAGCTTCTGAAGCAGTCGGCGGACCGCCAGGAGGCCGAGCACCTGCTTCGGGGGGACCTGAAAGAGCTGGAACGCATCGCGGCGGAGGAGATCCGGGCCCGCGGCTATGCGTACCCCGTCGCCGTGGAACTGGAGGCCGCGGAGTTCCCCACCAGGGAATACGACGGCTTCACCCTGCCCGCCGGGGAATACCTGGCCCTGCGGGTCCTGATCGGGGAGGCCAGGGGACAGAACTGGTGGTGCGTGGTGTTCCCGCCGCTGTGCACCGCCGCGTCGGCGGATGTGCCTGCCTCCGCGCTGGCGGCGGGCTTTTCCCAGGAGGAAGTCAGCCTGATCACAGAGGAAAATGAGGGCTATGTGTTAAAATTCAAGGCGGTGGAATTTTGGGAGGAGCTGCAGAAGAGATGGAACTGAGAGCAGAAGGACTGCTGTTTGTGGTCCGGGATTTGAAGAAGTCCCTGGAATTTTATCAACAGATGCTGGGGCTGGAGATCGTCAACGACTTTGGCGCCAACGTGGTTTTGAACGGCGGGCTGTCCCTCCAGACATTGGACAGCTGGACGGGATTTTTGGGAAAGCGGCAGTCGGAGATCGGCTTTGGCGGCAATGACGCCGAGCTGTACTACGAGGCCGATGACTTTGACGCATTTTTAAAGCTTCTGGACAAACATCCGGAGGTAGAGCTGGTGCATCCCGCCCAGGAGCACGGCTGGGGCCAGCGGGCCGTGCGGCTGTATGATCCGGACCGCCACATCATCGAAGTAGGGGAGAGCATGGTCAAGGTGGCAAAGCGATTCCGGGACAGCGGCCTGAACGAGGAGGGCGTGGCCCGGAGAATGGATATCAGCCTGGAATACGCGAAGGAACTGCTGAAGCAGGCATAGAAGAGAGCAATAGAAGAGGGCATAAGAGACCGCCGCCGGAATTTCCGGCGGCGGTCAGACTGTCGATAAACCCGGAAGAGTAGGAAAACGGGAAGGAGGGGTGTGCGCGGGGAACCCAGGAAGGGTGCCCTGCGCCATTCAAATCTTAAGCAGCTTGTCGAAAAGACTTTTTCGACAAGCTGACCGCCGCCGGAATTTCCGGCGGCGGTTTTTCAGCGGTCCAGATAGGCGTGAATATCAAATTCCAGCAGCTTTGTGTCCCCCTTCAGATACAGCGGATGGTGCGGGTGGCCGGACTTCAGCAGGGGACCCGCTGTATACCACCTGGCACCTGCGGCCTCGCCATCCGTCAGGAGATCCCGCATACAGTCCATGAGGTAATCCCTCTTTTCGATGATATTGCCCCAGGCGGCCCAGACGGCAGGGGATCTGGACAGGGACAGCAGGTAGCGGAAGGCCTTCCGGTTTTCCGCGTGGAGCCGGGGGTTGAGGGCCTGCTCCATGTCGTCGGGCCGGGTGGCCCGCTGGGCGTAGACATTGAACATCAGGAAGCTGTCATACCCGTTGGACAGGGCGATGCGCTGGGCGGACTGGAGGGTGGGGTCCAGGGCGTCCGGCGCGGCGGTGGAGGGGTTGATGCCGATGCAGATCAGCGGCTTTTGGCCCCGGGTGCCCAGAATGTAGCGGTATTCGGAATAGGCGTTGGGAACATACAGCCAGCGGCTGACGTCATAGTCCGGCGAGGGCAGCAGAGCGGCCTCCAGCGCCGGTCCAAACAGCTCCAGCGGAATGGCATCCGTGGTCCCCTGGGGAATGTGAGGCATCGTTTGGCCCTCCTGTTTCGACATTTTTTTCAGAATAGCACAAGATAGCAAGAAAGGCAATGGATAGGGGCGGTCCCGGCGGGGGCGGCTCCATTTCACTGTCCATGGGACAAAGCCGCAGGAGCCGCTCCGTGCCCGCCGCCTTCAGAGAGATATGCGCGACGCCCCGCATTCTGTCATGTTCATTACCGTTTTTATATCATACTGCGCGCCTTTTTACAAGCTGTGGGGAGAGCGGAAAACGCAGTCTGAAAAAGAGGGTGCGCGGAAGTGTGGAATATGGTATGATATAGTCGGCACACTTGAAAATCGGTAAATACCGATTTTCTTACAGCGGCAGAGCCGCTGTCGGGCGCCGCCCGTGTGCTGCTATGAAGTCTGACGCAAGGCCGCTCTGCGGCCTTGTGGGGTGAGATGTCTCTCCCCACAAGTTGAAAAGAAGTTTTTATTTCTTTTCAACTGCGTCAACTATAAGCAGGAAACGCACGAAGAAACAAGGAGGCACCGCCATGCTGCATATATTGATCGGCCGGGCCAAAACGGGAAAATCGGATACAGTCCTGCGCCGTATCGCGGAGCTGGGGGACGCGGGCAGGCAGATCCTGCTGGTGCCGGAGCACGCCTCCCATCAGGCGGAGGTGGACCTCTGCCGGGTATGCGGCCCCACGGCAAGCCGGCATGCGGAGGTGCTGAGCTTCCGCCAGCTGAGCAGCCGGGTGCTGAGTATCACCGGCGGCATCGCCCAGGTGACACTGGACGCCGGCGGCAAGCTGCTGACACTGCAAAAGGCCCTGCTGGAGGTGGCACCGGAGCTGACGGTATACCGCCGCCCCTCCCAGAAGTCCTCCTTTTTGCAGCAGCTTTTGGACCTGTTTGACGAGCTGCGCTGCTATGAGGTGACGCCGGAGACGCTCTATGCCCAGTCTCGGGACATCTCCGGCGCCACCCGCGACAAGCTCCGGGACCTCAGCCTGCTGTATGGCGCCTACGAGGCCCGGCTCAAGCGGCCCGGCCTGGATGCCAGGGACCGGATGACCAGGCTGTGCGACAATTTGGAGGCATCCGGCTACGCCTGCGGGAAGGATATCTTCATCGACGGATTTACATACTTCAACGCCCAGGAGCGGCGGGCGCTTGGCATGCTCCTGCGGCAGGCCCGCTCCGTCACCGTGACCTTGCTGGGAGAGCTGAACAGCCGGGAGGAGATCTTCGAGGCAAGCCTCAAGACACTGGGACAGCTGCGCCGTCTGGCGGAGGAGAACGGGTGCCGGGCGGAAGTCCGGGAGCTGACGGCGGCGGACGAGACGCCGCTGGGCCATGTGGAGCGGTATTTCTTCGGCGATACGGTGCCCTTCCCGGGAGACAGCGGCGCGGTCCGCGTCCGGGAGGCGGACACGGTGTTCTCCGAGGTGGAGCAGACGGCGGCGGACATCCGGCGGCTGGCGGCGGAGGGGAAGTGCCGCTACCGGGACATCACCGTGGCGGCTCGGAACATGGGGGACTACGAGGGCGTCATTGAGACCGTCTTTGAGCGGTACAACATCCCGGCGTATCTCAGCCGCCGCAGCGATATTCTGGAAAAGCCGGTCCTGAGCCTGCTGACAGGCGTGCTGTCCGCCATCGGCAACGGATATGAGTACGACGATATGTTCCGCTGGCTGAAGACCGGCCTGGCGGGGCTGACGGCGGAGGAGAGCGACCTGCTGGAAAACTATGTCATCCGCTGGGAGATCCACGGCCAGATGTGGCTGCGGGACGTGGACTGGACGGAGAACCCCAGCGGCTACGGCGCGCCCTGGAATGAGGAACGGCAGGCCCGGCTGACACGGGTCAACGAGCTGCGGAAGCGGGTCCGTGGACCGCTGCTGCGATTGGCGGAGGGGCTGAAAGCCGGTGAGACCGCGGGGGAAAAAGTGGATGCCCTTTACAGCTTTATGGAGGAACTGAACCTCCAGGGCGCCCTGGAGACACAGCTGCGCGCCCAGGGGGCGGCGGGACGGCTCCAGGACGCGGAGGAGACTGCCCAGCTGTGGGAGATCCTCTGCGGTGTGCTGGACCAGTTTGTGGAGATCCTTGGGGAGGAGCCCATGGGGCTGGACGAGTTCACCCGTCTGTTCCGCCAGGTGCTGACGCAGTACAGCGTGGGAACGATCCCCGTGTCCCTGGACCAGGTCAGCGTCAGCGAGATCACCCGAAACGACCGCCATACGGCGAAATACCTGTTTTTGCTGGGGGCCAACGATCATGTGCTGCCGGATCCCGGACAGGGCGGCGGCATTCTGAACGAGGATGACCGGGACGAACTGGCCCAGCGTGGCGTCGAGCTGGCGCCCACCGGCATGGAGCGGATGGGCATCGAACTGCAGAACCTCTACGCCGCCCTGGCCCAGCCCACCGAGGGGGTGACGGTCAGCTACCCGGTGACGGATGTCTCCGGCACCGAGCTGCGGCCCGCCTTTGTGGTGGACCGCCTGCGGGCGCTGTTTCCGGAATTAAAAGTCGAAAAAGAGGGGAATGACAAGGAATACCGCTTAACAGCAGCGATTCCGGCGCTGGAGGCCGCGGGACAGGCTCCCGGCGGGAAGCTGTGGCGCTATTTCCAGTCAGAGCCTATGTTCCAGGTCCGTATTTCCGCTATGGAGCGGGCGGCCGCGCTGAAGCGCGGCTCTCTGTCCCGGACGGCGGTGCGGGCGCTGTACGGCGACCGTGTCACCATGTCCGCCTCCCGGCTGGAGCGGCTGCGGTCCTGCCACTTCGCCTATTTCATGGAGTATGGCCTCCGGGCACAGCCCCGGGAGCCCGCGGCCTTTGACGCGCCCCAGATCGGCACGTTTCTGCACTTCCTGCTGGAAAATGTCACCCGGGATGTGCTGACACAAGGCGGCTTTGCCCAGGTGGACGAAGAGGCGCTCCATGCCCTGGTGCGGCAGTACATCGACCGATACGTGGCTCAGGAGCTGCACAATTTCCAGGAGAAAAACGCCCGGTTCCGGTATCTCTTCGCCCGCCTGCGGAACACCGCCTATGCCATCGTCGACCAGGTGGCGGAAGAGATGCGGCACTCGGATTTCATCCCCCTGGAGTTCGAGCTGTCCTTTGGGGACCACGGCGCGCTGCCCTCGGTGGTGATCTCTGAACCGGACGCCGAGCTACGCATCGGCGGCAAGGTGGACCGGGTGGACGGCTGGATCAAGGACGATAAGCTGTATCTGCGGGTGGTGGACTACAAGTCCGGCAAAAAGAAATTCGACCTGGCATCGGTGCGGATGGGCCTGGATATCCAGATGCTGTTGTACCTGTTTGCCCTGCAAAAGGCGGGCAAGGCCCATTTCGGAAGGGAGATCGAGCCGGCGGGCGTGCTGTATCTGCCCGCGCGGGACGAAATCCTTCCGGCGGAGCGGAACATCCCTGCGGAAAAACTGCAAAGCGAGCGGGAAAAGCAGCTGAAGCGCTCCGGCCTTCTGCTGGCGGAGCCGGAGGTCCTGCAGGCCATGGAGCATGAGGCATTGCGGGAGCCTCATTACCTGCCCCTGCGGGTGGGGCGGGACGGCAGCCTCTCCGGCAGCATCGCCTCGGCTGCCCAGCTGGGAAAGCTGGGGCAGTATGTGGAAAGGCTGCTGCATCAGATCGCCCAGGAGCTGCGCCAGGGCAACATCGACGCGGACCCCTGCTGTCACAGCGAGGACGACAGCTTCTGCCAGTACTGTGACTGGGCCGATGCCTGCCACTTTCAGGACGGCCGGGACGGCGACCATCTGCGCTATATCCTGCCGGTGAAAGCGGAGGAATTTTGGAGAATGCTGGAGGAGGGAGAGGACTGAGATGGCAAAACTGACTCTGACGCCCCAGCAGCAGGCTGTGGTGGAGAACCGGGGCGGCAGCCTGCTGGTCTCCGCCGCCGCCGGCTCCGGCAAGACGAAGGTCCTGGTGGAGCGCCTCTTCCGCTATGTGACGGAGGAGCGCTGCAATGTGGACGACTTCCTGATCATCACCTATACCAAGGCCGCCGCCGCGGAACTGCGGAGCAAGATCGCCTCGGAACTTTCCAAGCGCCTGGCGGAGACGCCCGGTGACCCGCATTTGAAGCGGCAGCTTCTGCGGGTGTATCAGGCGGACATCAAGACGGTGGATGCCTTCTGCACGGCGCTGCTGCGGGAGAACACCCACCTGCTGGCCCGGGAGGGGGACCGCCACGCCCTGACGCCGGATTTCCGGGTGCTGGACGACGGCGACGCCAGACTGCTCCGCCAGCGGGTGCTGGGCCGTGTGCTGGAGGACTTCTACGACGCCCTGGATGAGGGCCGGTCACAGCTGGCGGACACCCTGGGGGCTGGGCGGGACGACCGCGCCCTGGCGGAGCTGGTGCTGGAGCTGTATGACAAATTGCAGAGCCACGCCTATCCGGACCGCTGGCTGGCGGAGAACAAGGCGGCCTGGGGCGGCCTGAATGGCGATTTCGATGAAACGCCCTACGCCCGGGAGTTGTTGGCTGTGGTGCGCCGGAAAGCGGGCCACTGGGCGGCTCTCCTCCGGCAGGCGGCGGAGCGGACCGAGGGCGACGCGGCGCTGTCCGTGGGCTATGGCGAAAAATTTTTGACCGCCGCCCAGGGCTTCCGGCACTTAGAGGAGTCAGGCGGCTGGGAGGAGGTCCGCCAGGCGGCGGAACAGATCGAATTTCCCCGGCTGAACACCCCCAGAGGCCGAAAGGACGAGCCCGTCGTGGCCTCGCTGAAGCAGGTGTGGGACAGCTGTAAGGACGAGATGAAGAAGCTGAACAGCCTGCTGGACGTCAGCGGGGAGGAGGCCATGGAGGACCTGCGGCTGATGGCCCCTGCCATGGAGGCCCTGCTGGACCTGACGGCGGACTTTGGGCGGGCCTACCGGGCGGAAAAGCTGCGGCTGAACGGGGCGGACTTCTCCGACCAGGAGCATTTGGCCCTTGCGCTGCTGGTCCGGGAGGACGGGGCCCCCACGGAGCTGGGAGAGCAGATCGCCGCCCGGTATCAGGAGGTCCTGGTGGACGAATACCAGGACACCAATGAGGTCCAGAACGCCATTTTCCGGGCGGTCTCCAAGCATGGTCAAAATATCTTTACCGTGGGTGATGTGAAGCAGAGCATCTACCGCTTCCGGCTGGCGGACCCCACGATTTTCCTGGGAAAATACGACCGCTTCAAGTCCTATGAGGACGCCGCGGACGGCGAGGAGCGGAAGATCCTGCTGTCCAAGAACTTCCGCTCCCGGCGGGAGATCCTGGACGCCGCCAACTTCGTCTTTGAGAATATCCTCTCCGTGGAGATGGGGGAGATGGCCTACGGCGATGACGAAGCCCTCCACTTCGGCGCGGAGTATTACCCGGAGCGCCAGGACTGCGGCACGGAATTCCACCTCATCACCGCCCGGCAGAAGTCGGCGGAGAACGAGCACCCGGTGAAAAAGCTGACGGCGGAGGCCCGGTTCGTGGCCCGGCGCATCCGCCGGCTGCTGGACGAGGGATATCCCGTCACCGACGCCGACGGCGCCCTGCGCCCCTGCCGTCCGGAGGACATCGTGATCCTGATGCGCTCCCCCGGCAGCCGGACGGCGGCCTTTGCCGAGGCCCTGGCGGAGCGGGACATCCCCTGCTCCTTTGAGGAGAGCGGCGACTTTTTCCACACCATGGAGGTCTCTGTGATGCTGTCCCTGCTGGAGCTGGTGGACAATCCCCGGCAGGACGTGCCGCTGATCTCCGTTCTCCGGTCTCCCGTGTTCGGCTTCACACCGGACCGGCTGGCGGAGATGCGGGGAAAGCACCCCTCCGGTGACTTTTACGATGCCGTGACGGCGGACGGCGGGGAGGACTGCGGCGCCTTCCTGGAAACGCTGGCGGGGTTCCGCATGGCGGCACGGGACATGAGCGTCCACCGTCTGGTGTGGCACATCTACAACACGCTGAACCTCCTGGGCATCTTCGGCGCCATGGACCACGGGGCGGAGCGCCGAGAGAATCTGATCGCCTTCAGCCGCCACGCGGAGAAATTTGAGAGCGGCGGCTGCCGGGGCCTGTTCGCCTTTGTGACACAGCTGCGGCGGCTGCTGGATTCCGATCAGGCCCCGGCCACCAAGAGCGCGGCGGCGGTGAACGGTGTGCGGCTCATGAGCATTCACAAGTCCAAGGGTCTGGAATTTCCCATCGTCATCCTGGCGGACCTGGACCACGCCTTTTCCCGGCAGGATTTCGACACCCCGGTGCTGGTCCATCCCAGCATGGGCCTGGGGCCCCGGTGCATTGATCTGAAACGGAAGATCAAATATCCCACCCTGGCAAGGCTCGCCATTGAGGAGAAGCTGCGGCGGGAGAACCTGTCGGAGGAACAGCGCATCCTGTACGTGGCCATGACGCGCCCCAAGGAGAAGCTGATTTTGGTGGACTCCATGTACCACGCGGCGGGCCGCCTGCAGAAGCTGGCCGCTGTGGCCGCCTGCCCGGTGCGGCCAGAGACGGTGGCGGCGGGAAAGACCTTTGGCGACTGGCTGCTGCTGCCGCTGCTGTGCCGCCCGGAGGCGGCGCCGCTGAGGGCCTGTGCCGATGTGGAGGTGGAAACACTGTATACAGGAGACACCAGCCCATGGCAAGTGTTTTTACATGACAGCGAGGACTACCGCGAGCGGCCCGCCCGGTCCAGCTTTGCGGCGGAGGAAACTGCGGAGGAGACGGCTTTTGACCCCGCTGTGCTGGAATTCGCCTATCCGTACAGCCGGGAGACAGGGCTTCCCGCCAAGGTGACGGCCACCCAGCTGAAGGGGCGGACGCTGGACGAGGAGATCGCGGAGCACGCCGCCCACACGCCCTATATCCGGCCCCTGTCCCAGCCGAAATTCCGGCAGGAGCGCCACGGCCTGACGCCGGCGGAGCGGGGCACCGCCACCCATCTGGTCCTGCAATATCTGGACTTCGCGGACCGGGATGTGGCAGGGCAGGTGGAGACCCTGCGGGACCACGATCTGCTGACGGCCGAACAGGCCGATGCGGTGGACGTCCGGGGCCTGGAGCGCTTTTTGGCGTCGCCTCTGGCGGAGGAGATCCGGCAGGGAAGCAATGTCCTGCGGGAGTATCGTTTCACGCTGCTGATGGACGCCCGGGACTACGACCCGGCGGCCTCGGAGCGGGATTCCATCCTGCTCCAGGGCGTGGTGGACTGCTGCTTTGAAACGGACGCTGGCCTGACCGTGGTGGACTTCAAGACCGACCATGTGCGGACGGCGGAGGAGGTCGCCCAGCGGGCGGAGCAGTACCGGCCCCAGCTGGCGGCGTACAGCCTGGCGTTGGAGAAGGTGCTGGAAAGGCCGGTGGTCCGGCGGGCGCTGTATTTCCTGAACGCCGGTGAGACGGTGGAGATATGAAAGGAGCGGAAAGATGACGGAAATGATCGGCAGCACCATGGAGACGATGGTGTCCCAGCCCCGGGAAGCGGTCTGGGCCGTTGTGACGGATCTGGACAACTGGCAGTGGCGCAGTGATCTGGAGGGATTGGAGCAGACCGGGCCGGACAGCTTTGTGGAATACGGAAAGGGCGGCTTCGCCACCCATTTCACCGTCACCTGCCGCCAAGAGCCTGAAAGATGGGCCTTCGATTTGGTCAACGCCAGCATGGAGGGCACCTGGACCGGGGAGTTTCAGGCGGTGCCGGAGGGAACGAAGATCACTTTCACCGAGCGGCTGGCCCCAAAAAAGAAGTGGATGAGGCTTCTGATGAAAGGGTATCTCCGCAGGCAGCAGACCCGGTATTTCGCGGACCTGAAGCGTGCGCTGGAAAAATAGGGGAAAAACGCGAAAAGAAATCAGAAAAATACTTGCATTTGAGAAAATACCGTGTTATACTGATTAACGCCTTTGCGAGGTGAAAGCTTCAAGGGGTAGTTTGGATCAGAAAGAGGTGAACGAGAGCAATGAAGGAAGGAATCCATCCCAATTATCAGCAGACTACGATTACTTGCGCCTGCGGTAATGTGATTGAGACAGGTTCTACCAAGAAGGATATCAAGGTGGAAGTCTGCTCTAAGTGTCACCCCTTCTTCACGGGTAAGCAGAAGCTGGTGGATACCGGCGGACGCGTTGCCAAGTTCAACAAGAAGTTCGGCCTGGACAAATAAGTCCGACACAGTCACACAAAAGGGTCTGCCAACGGCAGGCCCTTTTCAGTTTATAAAAAACTTTTTCTGAAAAGGATCTTTCGACTATGCAGGGGGAGTACGAGGGGGCGGGAGCCCGCTCGTGTTGGATCAAATGCCTGCAAAAAGCCTGCCGCGCAGGCGTTTGCCCCGCGTAGCGGGAGCTTTTTGGACCACAGCGTGGGCAAAAAAGCGGGGCATGATAAGGTCTGCCAGCGGCAGGCCCTTTTTCTGTTTACTTTTCAGGAAAATCCGCATATACTAAATGGTATATCATGCCATTGAGAGGAGTGCTGCGTCATGAGACTGCATCCCATAGACACCAAGATGCTGACGCCGGAGATCTTCCGCGTGTTCGGCTCCCAGAACGCGCTGCTGACCGCCGGAGACAGATCCGGCTGCAACACCATGACCATCGGCTGGTGTCAGTTGGGCCGCCTGTGGAATCTGCCGGTCTGCACCGTTTACGTGCGGCCCGAGCGCTATACCTATCAATTCATGGAATCCCACGACTATTTTACGGTGTCCGTCCTGCCCGCCAGTGAGAAAAAGACCATGCAGCTCTGCGGCACCAGGAGCGGCCGGGACATCGACAAGGTCAAAGAATGCGGCCTGACACTCTGCTACGGCGCCGGGGACGCACCCTTCTTTGACGAGGCGGAATGGGTCCTGGTCTGCAAAAAGGCCTATGTCCAGGACATGGACCCCGCCTGCGTGCTGGACCAGGCGCAGATCCCGCCTTTTTATGGGGCGAAGGGCGGCTGGCACCGCATCTACACCGGACAGGTCGTGGAGGCTTATATAAAATAAGGAGAACCATACAATACATGCGAGAAACAGAGGAAATTCGTGATAAAGTGGTACTGGTGGGACTGAACTCCCCGGTGCTGAAAAAGGAGGAAAACGCCGACGAGGACACCATGGAGGAGCTTTCCGCCCTGGTGGAGACCGCCGGGGGCGAGACCGTCGGCATCGTTCTCCAAAACCGTGCCACGCCGGATCCCCGCACTTTCATCGGCGAGGGCAAAGTGGCGGAGGTGCAGCTCTACTGCGAAAACGTGGGGGCGACTATGGTCATCTTTGACAATGACCTGTCCCCCTCCCAGCAGCGGGTGCTGACACAGCTGCTGGGCATCCAGGTGCTGGACCGCTGCGGCCTGATCCTGGACATCTTCGCCCAGCGGGCCAAGACAAAGGAAGGCCGGCTCCAGGTGGAGCTGGCCCAGTACAAATATCTGCTGCCCCGGCTGACGGGCATGTGGACACACCTGGAGCGCCAGGGCGGCACCAGCGGCAAGGGTGCCATCGGCTCTAAGGGCCCTGGCGAGACGCAGCTGGAGACGGACCGCCGACTGATCCACAAGAAGATCGACAAGCTGCGGGACGATCTGGAGGACGTGCGCCGTGTCCGGGGCACCCAGCGCCAGCAGCGGCGGAAGAACGAGATTCCGGTGGTGGCCATCGTGGGCTATACCAACGCGGGCAAATCCACCCTGCTGAACAAGCTGACTGGGGCGGGCATCCCTGCCAACAACCGCCTGTTCGACACGCTGGATACCACCAGCCGCCTGCTGACGGTCAGCGACACACTGGACGTGGTGGTCAGCGACACCGTCGGCTTTATCCGCAAGCTGCCCCACCAGCTGGTGGAGGCGTTCAAGGCCACCCTGGAGGAACTGGAATACGCGGACCTGCTGCTCCATGTCATCGACGTGTCCAACCCGGAGTGGCAGATCCAGGCCCAGGTGGTGGAGAACCTGATCCTGGAACTGGGAGCGGGGGAGCTGCCCCGCATCGACGTGTTCAACAAGTCCGACTGCCTGCCGGCGGGGGAGATCATGCCCCACGGCGAGGACATCTGCGCCATCTCCGCCCGCACCGGCGAGGGTGTGGACAAGCTGCTGGAGATGATCGACAAGCGGCTGGACAAGGGCACCCGGCGGGTGGTTTTGCACATCCCCTATGACAAGGGCGGATTGCTGGACATGCTGTACCGGGAGGCCAAGGTGGAGAATGTGGAGTACGGCGGGACCATCGATGTGACTGCCGTATGCGGTCCCAGGACACTGGGGCAGGTGACGCCGTTCATTGCGGAGTGACGGCGGACACCCCTGGCCCGGAGGGACCGGCTTGGGAATATCCGGCGGGAATATATGGGGCCAGGCCCGCGCCGGTGCGCATTCCCAGGAGGAAGGCGTGGACGGCGGAGAATTCCATGACTTTATTGAAGTGCTGTTCGCCATTAAAAGTGAGTTCCTCGAAGAACGTGTAGAAGTGGAGCTCATAATCCTCTTGGGGCATGGCATCCAGTTGGGGCTTGATGTACTGGGCATAGAGCCATTTCATAAAGTCTGACATCTTAATCATCACCTAAAACATAAAATTTGGCGTGCTTCTTGGTTGCATTATATAACATAAAAAATGGCGTGTCAAGGGGGATTTATGCCTTTTCAAGAAAGATTACGCGAATTGCGGAAAGAGAGACATGAAACGCAGAAAGCTGTTGCTGAGGCGATTGGGATCAACGAGCGTCATTATCAAAAATTTGAGGCAGGAGCAAATCTGCCCAGCTTTGAAAATCTGCTGATTTTAGCAGACTATTTTGACGTCTCCATGGACTATCTGGCGGGCCGCACGGACCGGAGGGAGACCTTGCGATGACCACGGTTTTGGAAACTCCGCGCCTGATCCTGCGGCCCTTTCGGGAGAGCGACGCGGCAGATGTCTACGCATACGCCAGGGACTCCCGTGTGGGGCCCATCGCCGGCTGGCCGCCTCACAAAAGCGAGGAGGAGAGCCGGGAGATCATCCACACCGTCTTTTCAGCCCCCGGCGTATTCGCCATGGAGCTGAAAGAGACTGGAACGGTGATCGGCTCCGTGGGCTTTGTGGGGAGCCATCCGGCGGGGAACTTTCCGGGCTGCCCTGACGACGAGATCGGCTACGCCCTCGGCGCGGCATATTGGGGCCGCGGACTGGTGCCGGAGGCGGTGAACGCTGTACTGGAATACGGCTTTACAGAGCTTGGCCTGTCCCGCATCTGGTGCGGACACTACGCCGGGAACTGGCGGTCGAAGCGGGCCCAGGAGAAATGCGGCTTCCGCTACCAGTTCGCCAGACCCACGGAGGTGGATCTGTTGGGCGAGGTCCGGCAGACCTATTTTTACATGCAGACAAAGGAGAATTGGCGTGAGCGAGTATCTGGTGCCCTTTGAGGATGGGGAGAGCGAGTTCGTGGAAAAACGCTCCCGTTTCATCAGCCACCTCTGGCGGGTGGAGAGCGAGGCGGAGGCCCGGTCCCGCATCGAGGAGATGAAAAAGAAATACTACGACGCCCGCCACAACTGCTGGTGCTACCTGTTGAAGGAGGGGAACGTGGTCCGCTATTCCGATGACGGCGAGCCCCAGGGCACCGCGGGCCAGCCCATGCTGAACGTGTTCCAGCGGGAGAGCGTGACCAATGTCTGCTGTGTGGTCACTCGGTATTTCGGCGGCATTCTGCTGGGCGCCGGGGGACTGACACGGGCCTATACCAGAGGTGCCAAGGATGTGCTGGACGCGGTGGGCATCGCCCGCATGAGCCTGTGGACGCTGTGGGACGTGCCCTGTACATACCCGCTGTTCGAGCGGGTGAAGCTGGAGATCGCCGACTGCGGCGGTGTGGTCCGGGATGCGGATTACGGCGCGGACATCACCCTTCGGGCGGCCTTTCCCGCCGGGGGAGCGGAGGCCTTTTCCACCCGGCTGACGGAGCTGTCCGCCGGAGGACTGGAGATGACGGCAGCGGGGGAGGAGTTCCTGCCCGGTCCCCGCGAGGACGCGAAATAATACTATTTCTTGATAAAAAGATTTAAAAATCTTTTTATGGCGGCGTGAAACGCCGCCGCACCTGCGGCGCGCCAAGAAAAGTATTGACAACATCCTTGGCGGCTGCGCCGCCGGGCCGCATTTTGCGGCCCCATAAAACGATTGATCGTTTTATGAAGAATTCGTATAAATCGAAAACAGCGCACCAGCCTGACAGGCGGTGCGCTGTTTCTGCGCTAATCTTCCATATTCAAGGGAAAGCCCAGCTCCTGGACCTTCTGCCGGATCTGCTCCTGAGAGACACCGGTGGAGTCGTAGTCCACGACCAGACGGCCGGTGCTGCTGACGCTGACGGAGGTAACGCCGGACAGGGCGTCCAGCCCCTGCTTCAGACGGCCGATATCGTGCTTGCCGCTGACGTTTTCCAGGGAAAAATACGTGCTCAGATGAGCCATGTGCATCCACTCCTTTATTATATAGAGTGCCCAGCGGAGACGGCGATTATGAAAAGACAGCCGCCCAATTTGTTTGGGCGGCTGCCGGGGCTTAGGGATCGGTGTCTCCGACGGACCCGTCGCCCTTCAGATGGTGAAAGACTTTTTGCTCCGGACCGCTGGTGCCGCTGATAATGGGCTTGGCGCGCTCTTTGCCGTGCTTGGCCTTGCCCTGAAGCGCGGGGACCGGAGGAGCGTCGTTCCGGGGCTGTGTGTGCGTCCAATCCGGACGGGCCATGCCTCTCTTTGCCATATAGATCACCTCACGGATAGTCTGTCCGGGAAAAGAGAGGATATCCGGGGCACTTTTTTTTGATTCAGCAGCAGGCCAGGCGGCAGATGCTGTCCGCGCTGATCTGCGGCGGGATGCTCCTGGTCATGGCACCACTGTATTCGATGCAGACTTTTTCCCCCACGCGAAAACAGCAGGCCTGCGGCGTATGGACAAGCACTTCCTGAGATGTGCAGAGATCACAGACCAGCAGGTCGCATGGACAGACACGCAGAATACATGCCTTTATCGTCTCGGTTTGATTCGGAGTCGCTTCCATGATGGTTTCCTCCTTAAAAAGATATATCTCATTTTATTCAGCAGGACAGGATTTGGTACGGCTCCATGATTTGCCGCTCTTTCAGATTTTGTGGGTGTCAAGACAGCCTCACCGTACATCAGGGCGCCCGTCACTGGCTAGACGTCCGGTTTTTCTGTGCTTTGGATCGCCGGATACTCTCACATTCCGGGGCGGAGGAGTTGAATAGCGGGAGTTCTGCATAACATTTTTCAGTCAAGATAAAATTCAAGCATATCTTTTACTGGGAGGCGAACAATGGAATACCAGATCACAGAAAAATTTTTGGATGCGCTTCAAGCGCAGCTCCAGCAGGAGGAGCGGGCGGCAGGCACAGCTGAGAAGTCCTGCGGGACGTACGAGCCTTTGCCGTGTGGCTGGAGGGCAGGAGTGGCTGGCCCTACTGAACTGGAAAAAGGGCGTGGCCCGGAGAAAATGACCTTGCCTCCCAACGGACAGATCTGGCTGTTCAATGTCACCCCACGCGGAACCAGGGCAGAACGCCAGCGGACGTGACCGTAGAGAGCCATTACAAGGCGTGTTTGCGACAAAGGCCATGAATGGCAAGCGATGGTGAAATCCCGAGCCATAGGCGGCAGCAGCGGTGATCCTGCTGGCAGTCCTGGTGGGGAAGCGCATTCAAAGAAAGAAGGCGTCAAAGGCCATCTCCGCCGTGTCCGTCTGAGCCGTCTGCTCCGCCGCGGAAAAGACGGGCACGATCACGATATTCTGGAGGGGCGGGTTCTCCTGAAGAGGCAGCCTGCCCGGGAAAAAGTTCGGAAAAGTTCGGGAAACTCTCAACGGTGCCGTCCGCACGGGTGATAACAGCCTTCCAGCCATCAGCGACCCAGTTTTGGCGGCTGGCATTGGAGTCGGCGACACTGGTGGTATTCGTGGCGGAAGCGGGCGTACTGGCAGATACAGGCTGTGCGGCAGTGGACTCAGCTTTGCTCAAAGCAACGCTTTCGGCCATACGGAGCATCGTCTCTTTTGCCAGCTTGTGGCACTGGATGCAGAAGCAGATCCCCGTTTCGGGGTCTGTCCAGATCAGAGTGGACCAGGTATCGCTGGTGGGGATTTCTGCCGTCCTGCCGCTGATTGCGGAAGTGACAACAATACCCGCAGCATTGGTGTCACCCAGCCAGAGCTGTGCTTGTACGCTCTGTACCGTTACAGCTTCCGGAGTTCCCTCGGGAGCGGTCAGGGGCTGCATGGCACAGAAGAAACGGATATAATCAGGGCTTTTGCCAATGTCCCGCACATACCCCGGCATCGCGGTGCATGTAGACATACCGCTCTGTTCCGGCGCCCAGCCCAGATAATATTCCGGCATGGGGGCCGTCAGCTCCACGATACTGTTCGCGACCTTCTCCAGCTCCGTCTGCGTCAGGAAACCGGTGTGGAGCAGCAAGAACAGCCTCCCCTGTGAATCCTACCAGGCCAGCGCCGACTCCTGCTTCACCTGCCAGAAGATTGCCGGATATCCCTGGATTTTGGCCGTCTTCTTCAGCGTCTTTACGCCGTTGTCATCGTCCATCCAGACAGAGGAGGAGTACGCAAAAGGAGCACAGCAACGAAAACTCAGAGATTCTTCTCCGTTGCTGTATGTCCAACCCACCGAAGAATGTGATCCACAGCGGAGCAGTGACAGCCACCGCTGCCGTGGCCAGCAGGATGACCGCGATTGCTACGGCTATGCCACGGAAGATCCCCCGGCGCAGCACGGGCCGTGTCTGTTTCTTTCCCCAATTCCAGGGAGCTGCCAGCAGCCGCATTCGTTTCCGGCGATATTGGGGAGAGAAGTCCGGAGTTTCCGTTTCGATTTGCTGGAGGATGCGCTCATACTGTGCCAAGTTGGCATCCATCAGTCCCTGGCGCAAAAGGGCGTCAAACTGCGTCATAGATGTACCCCTCCTTTTCAAGGCGTTCCCGCAGCATGGATTTGCCGCGCAGGATGCGAACCGCCACAGTGGATTCGTTGATACGCAGCCGTCGGGCAATCTCCCGGTTGGTTTGCTCTTCCACGCATTTAAGCTCCAGGATCCGCCGGTAGTTTTCCGGCAAGGACCGGATCAGGGCAACAAGGTAGTTGTACTCCGGCTGGCTGTCCTCCCGGGCCGGTGGCTCCCAGTTCTCCGGAAAAGCCGTGGTTTTCCGCTCCGCCCGGAGGATATCCAAGGCGGCGTTCTTGGCCGCGGTGACCACATAGCCCTCCGTATCCTTCCAAGGCAGGGAGGATTTCCACTCCAAAATGCCCTGGCGGATGGGCTGCGGATAGGGCTTTGGAAATACAACAAAATCAACGAACCTGGTAATGCGGAGAGGACAAAAAAACCACGGAAATTCAATGAATTTCCGTGGTTTTGGTACGCCCTGAGGGATTCGAACCCCCGGCCTTCTGGTCCGTAGCCAGACGCTCTATCCAGCTGAGCTAAGGGCGCATGTCTCACAAACAGCTTATTAATAATAGCACACTTATTTTTGGAATGCAAGAGTTTTTTTGCTTTTTTTTCACTTTTTTTCGAGGCCTTGTAAACCGGGAGATTTTATGATATAGTAACATCCAATATACAGAAGAAAGCGGTGGGTATATGGATAACTACTCCATCAAAAGTGTGACATTCGGTGGATTTGATAAGCAGGATGTTATTCAATATATTGAACGGTCTGCCCAGGAGGCCGCCGGTATTCAAAAGAAACTTCAGGAGGAGAATGACGGCCTGCGGGAGAGACTGGCGGCTTCAGAACAGGAGGCCGCGGCTTTGCGGTCCCAAATGGAGGAGCTGTCCGCCCGGCGGGATGCTCTGCAGGCGGAATTGCAGCGGGAGGCTGATGCGCGGCAGGCGCTGGAGCCGCTGAAGCCTTTGGAGGCGGAAGTTGCCCGGCTGACTGCGGAAGTAAATGCTTTGCGCCCAGACGCCGAGGCCTATGCCCAGTTCCGGGAGCGGATCGGGGCCATTGAGTGTGAGGCCCGCAAGCGGGCCGCCGACCTGGAGATCGCCACCGCCGCCCAATTGCGGCGGACATTGGATCTGTTCCGGGAACAGTATCAGGTGCTGATGAGCACATTTGAGTCGACTGCCGCCCACGTGAACGGCGAACTGCGGAAGGTCGAGGTGAACCTCACCCAGCTCCCGCGGGCTATGGACCAGGCCGGGGCGGAGCTGAATCATTTGGCGGCCACGCTGGAGCAGGCCGGAAACAGCGAGAATTGAGCAGAGCTTGGCAGGGAGACGGGAGCGTGTGTCGTCTCCCTGCTTTTTCACGGAAGCACGGTGTGCAAATTCCCTCCAAAATATGCAAAGAGCATGTAAAGCATGGAATAAAACAGGTGCGAGTTGTTAAAAATAAAACGAAAAATTGTTATTTTTTAGATAAACGTACACGTTTGCGATAATTTTCGCACACGTTTGCGTTTTATTTTGTATAAAAATTGACTCCGACTTTGTGCAAAAGGAAGAAAGCACCATCTTTAAACAAAATTTCCTTGCATTGGAAAGCGGGGTGTCCTATACTTGGGGATATAAAGTGCGGTCGGATCCTATACAAAATCTTAACATTGTATGGAGTTGTGACATTCGGGAATATTTGTCTATGTAGGAATGGAACGCAGGACTGCATCATGAGGTAAAGACGTAAAAGTGGTATAGCAGGAGAGAAGGTGAAAAACGGATGTCCCTGGAAGCAATCGAAAAGGTCACACAGGTGGAAAACCTGGGCCGTGAGCGCAAGACGGCCGCTGAAGCAGAGGCGCGACAGATCGTCGCCGACGCGGAGCGGGATGGTCTTGCGCTCTTACAGCAAGTGCGCGCTGACGCGGCTGAAAACAGCAAAAAGCTGATGCAGCAGGCGGAGGCGAGGGCGGCGGAGCGCTCGGCGCAGATCAGCCAGACGGCGGAGGCGGCCGGCGCCGCGCTGCGGGAGACGGCTGGCAAACACTTGGAAGAGGCCGCAGAGTTTATTGTCGGAAGGGTTGTGAATCACTGAAATGGCCATTGTAAAAATGAAAAAACTCCGCGTTATGGCGATGGCCGACCACCGGGATGAACTGTTGAAGGGCCTTTTGCACCTGGGCTGTGTGGAGATCAGCGAGCCGGACGGCAAGCTGGCGGACCCGGCCTGGGCCGCGCTTTTGAAACGCGGGGCGTCCCGCCTGACAGAGACGCGGGGCGAGATCACGGACGTGAACACGGCCCTGGCCGCCATCAAGCGCTATGCCCAGACAAAGGACGGGCTGTTCATTCAGCGGAATCCCATTTCTGAGGCGGAATTCCTCAGTGCCGGAACCGTGGAGCAGGCCCGGGCGGTCAGCAAGGAGGTCGGGGAGAAGCTGCAGGAGCTGACCCGGCTGCAGAGCGAGGAGGCGCGGCTGTTGTCCCGAAAGGCGGGCTTACAGCCCTGGACCTCGCTGGACATGCCGCTGGAACAGCCGGGAACGGCCCACACGGTATTCCACCTGGGCGTCTGCCCCGGCGCCACGGATACGGGCGCGGTCAAGACCGCGCTGGCGGCGGCAGATGCGGCGGCAGAGCTTTACGAGGTCAGCGCGGACAAACAGCAGAAATATTACCTGGTGATCTGCCACAGGGCGGATGAGGAGAAGGTCCTGGAGCTTCTTCGCCCCTTTAACTTCAGCGTGACGAATTTCCAAAGTGTCGCGGGAACGGCGGCGGAGAATATCCGGGCGCTGGACCAGCAGCTGGAGGAAAACCGCAGGGCGCAGGAGGCGGCCACCGCCGCCATCGTGCAGAGCGCAGAGGCGCGGGATGCCCTGCGGGTATACGCGGACCGGCTGAACGCCGAGGCGGCGAAGAACATCAGCGCGGAACGGATGCTGACCGACGGCACCATCCTTTTCTTTGAGGGATGGGTACCGGCGGAACGTGTCAAAGAGGTGGAGGACTTCCTGGAGCGCGGCGGCTGCGCCTGGGAGACCATGGACCCAACGGAGGATGAGACCGCCGATGTGCCGGTCCAGCTGAAGAATAATTGGTTCACAAAGCCGCTGAGCATGGTGACGGAGATGTATAGTCTCCCCGCCTACAACAACGTGGACCCCAACCCCCTGATGGCGCCGTTCTTCATTTTGTTCTACGGCATCATGATGGCGGACATGGGCTATGGCCTGCTGATGATCCTGGCGGGCCTGATCGTCACCAGAAAATACCACCCCAAGGGGACCATGGGCCACATGTTCGGCCTGTTGACACTGTGCGGTGTCAGCACGTTCATCATGGGAGCCATCACCGGCGGCTTTTTCGGCGATTTCCTGACCCAGGTGGTGAAGATCACCACGGGAAAGGACTTTGCGCTTCCGGCCCTGTTCACCCCGCTGGACGATACGCTGATGATCCTGATCGGCGCCATGTGCCTGGGCTTCGTCCATATCGTCACGGGTATGGCCATCAGTGCCGTGATCAAGGTCAGAAGGGGCCAGATCATGGATGCCGTGTGGGAGGAGGGCACCTGGTGGGTGGTCTTCCTGGGCATTGGATTGATGGCCGCAGGAGTCACCAATATCGTGCTGTATATCGGCATCGTCATGGTGGTGGCCGGCCCTGTGATCACCGGCAAGGGCTTTGGCAAGATCATGGGGATCTTCGGCTCCCTGTACAACCACATCACCGGCTACTTCGGCGATATCTTGTCCTATGCCCGTCTGATGGCCCTGATGCTGGCGGGCAGCGTCATCGCGCAGGTGTTCAATACCCTGGGCGCCATCCCCAACAATATCATCATTTTCCTGATCATCTCCATGGCGGGCAATGCCCTGAACTTTGCCCTGAACCTGCTGGGTTGCTATGTGCATGACCTGCGCCTGCAGTGCCTGGAGTACTTCGGCAAGTTCTATGAGGACGGCGGCAAGCCGTTCCGGCCTCTGGCAGCGGAAACCAAATACGTGGATATTCAACCGTAACGATCAAAAATTTAGGAGGAACACTATTATGAATGAACTGGAACTCATCCAAGCGATCGAACAGAACGCGGCGGCGCAGTCCTTCCTGGGCGCTTTCGGCGGCCTGGCCCTGGCCCTGCTGGGCGCGGGCCTTGCGGCGGTGCTCTCCGGCATCGGCTCCGCCAAGGGCACCGGCATCGCCGGCGAGGCGGGCACGGGCCTGCTGTGCCAGGACCCCAGCAAGTTTGGTAAGGTCATGATCCTGCAGGTCATCCCCGGCACCCAGGGCCTGTACGGCCTGGTGGTGTGGTTCTTCGCCATCTTCCGCATGGGCCTGCTGTCCGGCACCCTGCCCCAGCTGACGACTGCCCAGGGCTTCCAGTACCTGTTTGCCTGCCTGCCCATGGCGTTGGGCGGCCTGTTCTCCGCCATCGCCCAGGGCCGCGTGGCCGCCGGCTCCATCAACATCCTGGCCAAGAAGCCTGACGACTGGTCCAAGGGCATGGTGCTCTGCATCACTGTGGAGTTCTACGCCATCTTGTCCCTGCTGGCCTCCATGCTGATGATCATCAACATTAGCGCCTGACCCCACAGAAAGGGGATTCGATATGAACGGAATCGAAAAGATCACGCGGATGATCGAAGCCGACGCGCAGGCGGAGGCTGACCGCATCTTGAATGAGGCCAAAGAGGAGGCCGCCCAGATCACAGCCCGGTATCAGGCCCAGGCGGAGGCGGAAGCCGCCGACCTGGCGGCGAAGGGCGAAAAGGCCGCCGCCGAGCGGGAGGAGCGTCTGGTGAGCGTGGCCCAGATGGAGGCCCGGAAGGTCCAGCTGGCCGCCAAGCAGGAGATGGTCGAAAAGACCTATGTCCGGGCGCTGGAAAAGCTGTGCGCCATGCCGGAGGAGCAGTACGTAGCGGTCCTGGCGGGCCTGCTGGCACAGGCGTCCTCCAGCGGACGGGAGGAGGCCGTCTTCTCCGCCGAGGACCGGGAAAAGGCAGGCAGGGCGGCGGTGGAAAGGGCAAACAAGGCCTCCGGCAAAAAGCTTGTCCTGTCCGGGGAGACCCGGCCTATCAAGGGCGGTTTCATCCTGAAGGATCAGAACGTGGAGGTCAACTGTACCTTTGATACCCTGGTGCGCCTGCAGAAGGCGGAGACCGCGGGAGCGGTGGCGAAAAAGCTGTTCCCGGAGACATGATCATGCGGATCTCTCATAAAAGCCTGGACGTCAGGCCTTTGTGAGCGGCGCCAGACATCGTTTGGCGGGATCGGTATGACACGACATCTTCGCCCGTATCAGATACGGGCGCCGGGGCATGAAGCCACGGCCATGGACCTGTGAAGCAGGCCCATGGAAGAGCAGAACAAGGAGGAAGTGTCTTGGCTAAAAAAATCAAAGACACCGATTACCTGGCGATCTCCGCCCGCATCCGGGCCATGGAGAACAGTCTGCTGACCCGGGAGCGGATGGAACAGGTCCTGGACGCCCGCACCGACGACGAGGCGGTCAAGATCCTCCAGGAGTGCGGCTATCCGGAATTGGACCCCACACATCCGGAGGCCATGGACGCAGCTCTGTCCGCGGCGCGGGAGGCGACGCTGGCCGACTTGGCGGACAGCGCCCCGGACCCCAGGTATATCGATATTTTTAAGCTGAAATATGACTATCACAATGCAAAGGCCATCCTGAAGGCAAGCGCTGTGGGCATGGACCCGGACCGCCTGCTGATGGATATGGGCCGGGTGAGCACGTCGGAGCTGAAGGAGGCCGTCCAGACCGGCAACTTTGAAAATCTCCCTGCCCGTCTGGCCGCCGCCGTGGCGGAGGCCAAGGAGGTGCTGGACACCACCCGGGACCCCCAGCTCAGCGACATCGTGCTGGACCGCTGGTACTACAAGGACATGGGTGACGCGGCGGAGGACACCGGCAGCGAATTTCTGCGGGGCTATGTCAAAGTCCAAATCGACGCCGCCAACCTGCGTACGCTGGTCCGGACTCTCCGGATGGGCAAGAACGCGGATTTCCTGCGGGGGGTCCTGTTCGAGGGCGGAGAGATCACTCCCGACGCGATCCTGACCATCAGTGCTGCTGGCGGCAGCGGCATGACGGAGCTGTACGCGCCCACACGGTTCCAGGCGGCGGCGGAAGCCGGCGCCGAGGCGCTGCACGGCGGCGCCCTGACGGAGTTTGAAAAGCTCTGTGATGACGCGGTGGGCGAGTATCTGGCCGGGGCGCAGTTCGTGCCCTTCGGCGAGGCCCCGCTGCTGGGATATCTTGCGGCGCGGGAGACGGAGTACACCAACCTGCGGATCCTGCTGCTGGGACGCAGCACGGGCCTGAGCGCCGATGTGATCCGTTCCCGGCTTCGTGCCAGCTATGTGTAAGGCGGTGAAATGATGGCTGCAACGTATCAAATCGCCGTCATCGGCGACTGGGAATCCGTGATGGGATTCCGTGCCCTGGGGCTGGATACCTATCCCGTCACCTCCGTGGAGGAGGCGAAGGAGAAGGTCCGGGAACTGGCAAAAGCAGACTGCGCGGTGATCTATCTCACCGAACAGCTGGCAAAGGACATGGAGGATGTGATCGCCCGCTACAAGGACGAGCTGCGCCCTGCCATCATCCTCATCCCCGGACGGGAGGGCTCCCTGGGCATCGGTAAAAACAATATCCAGAGGGCAATCGAAAGAGCGGTCGGCGCCGACATTTTGTAAAGTTTTGCGTCATAAACTCATTCTCCGCAGCAGGGCTCCCGAAGGGGGCCAATACCGGAGCCCAGTGGAACGGGTCCGGTGGGGAGAGGAGGAGCAAGGGAGCGGCGCAGTTTCCGGCGGAGTCGGAAAGATCGCTGCTTTGCGACGACGAGAAAGAAGGTATTCTATTTTGAGCGGTAAAGTTGTTAAAGTTTCCGGACCGCTGGTAGTGGCCACGGGCCTTGCGGACGCCAACATGTCCGACGTGGTCCGTGTGGGCCCCCAGCGTCTGATCGGCGAGATCCTGACCATGAAGGGCGACACCGCCTCCATCCAGGTCTATGAGGAGACCTCCGGCCTTGGCCCCGGCGCCGTGGTGGAGACCACCGGCGCGCCCATGAGCGTGGAGCTGGGACCCGGCATGATCGAGGGCATCTACGATGGCATCCAGCGCCCGCTGGAGAAGATCGTGGAGAAGGTGGGCGCCTGCATCACCCGCGGCGTGGAAGTCCCCGCAGTTAGCCATGAGAAGAAGTGGGAGTTCACCGCCACCGCCAAGGTGGGCGACAAGGTCACCGGCGGCGACATCCTGGGCACTGTGCCGGAGACGGCGGTGGTGCTCCACAAGATCATGGTGCCCCCCAAGATGAGCGGCACCATCACCGACATCAAGAGCGGCTCCTTCAACGTGACGGAGACCATCGCCACACTAAAGACGGATGACGGCAGGGAAGTGCCGTTGACCATGCTTCAGAAGTGGCCCGTCCGTGTGGGCCGTCCCTACACGAAAAAGTATCCCCCCGAGAGGCCCCTTTGCTCCGGCCAGCGGATCATTGACACCATGTTCCCCATCGCCAAGGGCGGCACGGCCGCCGTGCCCGGTCCCTTCGGCTCCGGCAAGACCGTGGTGCAGCACCAGCTGGCAAAGTGGTCCGATGTGGACATCGTGATCTACATCGGCTGCGGCGAGCGCGGCAACGAGATGACCGATGTTCTGCGGGAGTTCCCGGAACTGAAGGACCCCCGCACCGGCGAGTCTTTGATGAAGCGGACGGTGCTGATCGCCAACACCTCCGATATGCCCGTTGCCGCCCGTGAGGCCAGCGTCTACACCGGCATCACCATCGCCGAGTACTTCCGTGACATGGGCTACGATGTGGCCGTCATCGCCGACTCCACCTCCCGCTGGGCCGAGGCCCTGCGTGAGATGTCCGGCCGTCTGGAAGAGATGCCCGGCGAAGAGGGCTATCCCGCCTACCTTGCCTCACGCCTTGCCCAGTTCTACGAGCGTGCCGGCTCCGTGGAGTGCATCGGCTCCGATGACCGCCGGGGCAGCCTGACCGCCGTTGGCGCGGTCTCCCCTCCGGGCGGCGACCTCTCCGAGCCTGTGTCCCAGGCCACCATGCGGATCGTGAAGGTGTTCTGGGCGCTGGATTCCTCCCTCGCCTATAAGCGCCATTTCCCGGCCATCAACTGGCTGACGTCCTACTCTTTGTATCTGGATACTCTGAAGCCCTGGTTCGATGAGAACTTTGGGCCGGAGTTCATGCAGAACCGGAGCCAGGCCATGAGCATCCTGCAGAATGAAGCCAGCCTGAACGAGATCGTCCAGCTGGTTGGTAAGGACGCGCTTTCTCCCGCTGACCAGCTGACGCTGGAAGTGGCCCGGATGGTCCGGGAGGACTTCCTGCAGCAAAACGCCTTTACCGATATTGATGGCTATTCCAGCTATGACCGGCAGGAAAAGCTCCTTGCCATCATCCTCAGCTACGACAAGCTCTGCCGGGACGCCATCGGCCAGGGAGCGCCTGTGACGAAGCTCTTTGAGATCCCCGCCCGTGAAAAGATCGGCCGCGCCAAGAGCGTGCCCGCGGATGACTATCCCCAGGTGTACCGTCAGATCCAGGCGGAGATGGAGCAGCAGATCGAAGAGATCGCCGCCCAGGGAGGTGAGCAGTAATGATTCGTGAATACAAAACCGTAGAAGAGATCAACGGCCCTCTGATGATGGTCCGCATGGTGGAGAATGTCACCTACGATGAGCTGGTGGAGATCCAGCTGCATGACGGCTCCCTCCGCCGCGGCAAGGTGCTGGAGGTCAACGGTGACGCCGCCGTGGTGCAGCTGTTCGAGTCCGCCGCCGGCATCAACCTGGCTGACGCCAAGGTTCGCTTCCTGGGCCATCCCCTGCAGCTGGGCGTGTCCGGCGACATGCTGGGCCGGGTGTTCAACGGCATGGGCCAGCCCATTGACGGCGGTCCCGACATTCTGCCCGAGGAGTACCGGGACATCAACGGCCTGCCCATGAACCCCGCCGCCCGTGACTACCCCAACGAGTTCATTCAGACCGGTGTTTCCACCATCGATGGCCTGAACACCCTGGTCCGTGGCCAGAAGCTGCCCATTTTCTCCGGCTCCGGCCTGCCCCACGCCAACCTGGCGGCCCAGATCGCCCGTCAGGCCAAGGTGCTGGGGGACGAGGCGGCCAACTTCGCCGTGGTGTTTGCCGCCATCGGCATCACCTTTGAGGAATCCGAGTTCTTCGTCAGCGAGTTCCGCCGCACCGGCGCCATCGACCGTACCGTGCTGTTTTCAAACCTGGCCAATGACCCGGCCGTCGAGCGTATCAGTACGCCCCGTATGGCACTGACCGCCGCTGAGTACCTGGCCTTCGAGAAGGGCATGCATGTGCTGGTCATCATGACCGACATCACCAACTACGCCGAGGCCCTGCGTGAGGTCTCCGCCGCCAAGAAGGAGGTCCCGGGCCGCCGCGGCTTCCCCGGCTACCTGTACACCGACCTGGCCACCCTCTATGAGCGGGCCGGCCGCCGGCTGGGCAATCCCGGCTCCATCACCCTGATCCCCATCCTGACCATGCCCGAGGACGATAAGACCCACCCCATCCCCGACCTGACCGGCTATATCACCGAGGGCCAGATCATCCTCTCCCGCGCGCTGTACCGCCAGGGCATCCACCCGCCGGTGGACGTTCTGCCCTCTCTGAGCCGTCTGAAGGACAAGGGCGTGGGCAAGGGCAAGACCCGGGAGGACCACGCCGACACCATGAACCAGCTCTTTGCCGCCTACTCCACCGGTAAGGACAACAAGGAGCTGATGTCCATTCTGGGCGAGGCGGCTCTGACACCCACGGACCTGCTGTACGCCAAATTCGCCGATGAATTTGAAAAGCGGTACGTGAATCAGGGCTATGAGGAAAACCGCTCCATTGAGGAGACGCTGAACCTGGGCTGGGAGCTGCTTTCCATCCTTCCCAAGGGCGAGCTGAAGCGGATCAAACCGGAACTGATCGAGAAGTACTGGCCGAAGAAAGACGAGCAATAAGGAGGGGTGAGCCATGGCGAATATCACGGTAAGCCCTACCCGTATGGAGCTCACCCGCCTCAAGGGCAAGCTGCGCACCGCCCAGCGGGGCCATAAGCTGCTGAAAGACAAGCGGGATGAGCTGATGAAGCAGTTTCTGGACACGGTGCGGGAGGTCCGCTCCCTCCGCGCCGAGGTGGAGGAGGAGCTGATGACGGTGCATAAATCCTTCACCGTTGCCTCCGCCCTGATGAGCTCCGAGGCGCTGGAGCAGGCCCTGCTCTATCCCAAGCAGAGCGTGGAGCTGACGCAGACCAGCCAGAACATCATGTCCGTCAACGTTCCCGTCTACAACTTCCAGACCAAGACCCGCTCCGATTCCGACATCTATCCCTACGGCTTCGCGGCCACCTCCGGTGAGCTGGATACAGCGGTAGATGCCCTGGGAAAGGTGTTTCAGAAGATGCTGAAGCTGGCGGAGATCGAAAAATCCGCCCAGCTGATGGCGGAGGAGATCGAAAAGACCCGCCGCCGGGTCAACGCGCTGGAATATGTGATGATCCCCAACACTCAGGAAGCCATCCGCTATATCACCATGAAGCTGGATGAAAATGATCGCGCAACGACCACTCGGCTGATGAAGGTGAAGGATATGATCCTGAAGGAAAGCCTGGAGGAGAAGCGGTCTGAGACAGCCAAGGCCATTGAGACGTTTGGGGCAGGAGAAAAGCCTGTGTAGACCGGAAGAGAAAGCGTTTCTGATACGATGAAGAACGGGGCGGCCCCCTTTTGAGGAAAGGGCCGCCCTGTTGTTTTGCAGTCAGAATGAGGGTTAGCTATGCAAAACCTTGACAAACAGCGCGGAATGGAATAGATTATGATTTGAAAAAAATCTTGTGAAAAGGGAGAATCGAATCATGTATTGTACGCAGTCCGTCATGTCGGATATCCTGTTCATCGGTGCCTCTGACCGCCGGCTGGCCCTGTTTGAAAATGTGTTTCCCATTCCCCGGGGTGTTTCCTATAACGCCTATCTGGTCCTGGACGAAAAGACCGTTCTGCTGGACACTGTGGACAAGGCGGTGGGAGACCGCTTCCTGGAAAATCTGGAACACGGCCTGGAGGGCCGTCCCCTGGACTATGTGGTGGTGGACCACATGGAGCCGGACCACTGTGCCACGCTGGGAGAGGTCCTGCGGCGCTACCCCGAGGCCCAGGTAGTGGGCAATGGCAAGACCGCCGCCATGATCGGACAGTTCTTTGACATCGACCTGACCGGCCGGGTGGTGACTGTGAAGGAGGGGGATACCCTGACCACAGGCCGCCACACCTTCACCTTCGCCATGGCGCCTATGGTCCACTGGCCGGAGGTCATGGTGACCTATGACACCACGGATAAGATCCTTTTCTCCGCCGATGCCTTCGGCACCTTCGGCGCTCTGAACGGCAACATATTCGCGGATCAGGTCAACTTTGAGCGGAACTGGCTGGACGATGCCCGGCGCTATTACACCAACATCGTTGGGAAGTACGGCGCTCAGGTCCAGGCGCTGCTGAAAAAGGCCGCCGGGCTGGACATCGCCATGGTCTGCCCCCTCCACGGCCCCATCTGGCGGGAGAACATTGCATGGTTCGTGGACAAGTATCAAAAGTGGAGCACTTATACGCCGGAGGAACGGGGCGCGGCCATCTTCTGCGGTTCTGTGTACGGCAATACGGAGAACGCGGCAGAGATCCTGGCAAACCGGCTTGCGGAGAAGGGCGTGCAGAATATTGCCCTGTATGATGTGGCCCACACGGATGTGTCCCAGCTGGTGAGCGAGGCCTTCCGGTGCAGCCACCTGGTCTTTGCCGCTGCTACATATAACGGGGCTGTCTTTACGCCCATGGAAAACCTGCTGCTGGACCTGAAGGCCCATAATCTGCAAAACCGCACCGCGGCCCTCATCGACAACGGCAGCTGGGCCGCCGTTGCGGGCAGGCAGATGCGGGAGCTGCTCTCGTCCATGAAGAACATGACGGTGCTGGAGGGAGCTGTTACCGTGAAGTCCTCCGTAAAGGAGGCCCAGCGGGAGGCGCTGGAAGCCCTGGCGGATACGCTGGCGGCGGAGATCCTGGGATAAACAAAGAATAAGAGCATGGGCATCGGTAAGATGCTCCCGCTCCCTGGCCAGGTAAGCAGCAAAGCCAGCGTCCCAATGGCAGACGTATTTGGCAGCATTGTAAAGGGCAAAACGAAGATACGGGAGCCTCGTTTCTCCATGAGGGGATAGCAGTTCTTAAGCTGGCCGGAATGGTGGTAATGGGAGAATGCAGCGCATCCATGATGGCCTGGACCACGGTTTCAATTTCTTTAATCTCGGCATCCGGTTCCCGAATGAGCCGGATGGTGTGCCGCAATTCCAGGGACTTGGCGGGCAACCTGGAGCCAACGGAGCATCTGGCGGTATTGAACTGATCAACAGACCTGCAAAGGGCTGTGGTTGGCACCTTTCCTGAACCATCTTGTGGCAGGAGCTTTTCACCAATCCACAGATCCCTTACAGTGCAGCACAGCCGAAGGGCTTTAATAACTACTACTACTCTATAAGACAAGGAGCATATTTTCATGCTGAACACAAAAGTCAGGGACCTGCTGAACCAGCAGGTCAACAAGGAGTTCTACTCCGCCTATCTGTATCTGGACTTCTCCAACTACTTCGAGGCCCGGGGACTGGACGGCTTCGCCAACTGGTACAAGATCCAGGCCCAGGAGGAGCGGGACCACGCCATGCTGTTCTACCAGTATCTGCACAACAACAACGAGGCCGTGACACTGGACGCCATCGCCAAGCCCGACAAGGAGCTGGACAGCGACATGACCGTGCTGAAGGCCGGCCTGGAGCATGAGCTCTACGTCACCAGCCTCATCAACGACATCTATGCCGCCGCCTATGAGGTAAAGGACTTCCGCACCATGCAGTTCCTGGACTGGTTCGTCAAGGAGCAGGGCGAGGAGGAGACCAACGCCAACGACCTGATCTCCAAGATGGAGCTGTTCGGCTCCGATCCCAAGAGCCTGTACATGCTCAACAGCGAGCTGGGCACCCGGGTATACAGCGCCCCCTCTCTGGTGCTGTAAGAGACATGGACGATATCGCAGAAAAAGCGGCCGCTGACGCGGCCGCTTTTTCCACAGTGCCAAAATCAATGCGATCCCAGATTCTGCCATGGGGCGCAGTCATACTAAACTTCATGAAAAAGTAGACGAAGTCTCCCCGCAAGGGGGATGCGATATTCGTAAGGCGCTGAAGCGACAACGACTATCCAATGCTTTTTATAGCGCCGAAGGCGCGTTGAAGTCTTGTGAGACGGCATTTGTGCCTGTGGCACAAATAGGCGGCGCGCTTAGCGATGCCTTCTTCCGCAGAAAATATCTATTTTCTGTGGAAGAATCGTATCAGACGCTGATCCTGGATTCCTCGTTTTTGATCTCCCAGTGGATGAGGAAGGTCAGGGCGCCCCGCAGGAGAATGATGGCGCCCAGGGTGATGAGCTCCTGTGGCTCCCGGACGATAGCGGTGCGCAGGACCTCTCCGCCCAGCTTGAATTCCAGGGCCAGAGCAATGCCCTGGGCGAGGACCAGGCGGACATGGGGGTCCTTTTTGACACAGCCGATGATGCTCCGCACCGCGGCCACCAGCAGGACTGTCACGCCCACACACTCCAAAAACAAGACACCGAATTGCACGATAAACTGGAATCCCTCTTCTAAAAACTCAAGCATGGTCATGATCCTCTTTTCTCAAACGTTTGCGTTAACTGTATCATAGCATAATTTGCGGGAATTACAAGGAAAATATCAGCTGACAACAAAAAAGCAGGCCGTCCGGAGTTCCCGGACGGCCTGAAACCGTGTGAAAAGGAGGAAATTAACCCTCCAGCTTGGCGGTGCACTTGTTCAAAAAGCGCTCGTTGTTGATGATGGCACGGGTGTGGACGCCCTGGCCGATGGGGCCTTTTTCGTCCCAGGCCCTGACGGCGAAATCCACCATCTTGCCGTTTTCAGACACGGCGGTGATCTCCGCCTCCGCCCAGACGGTCATGCCGATGGGGGTGGGGGCGTCGTGGCTGATGTCCAGGTGCGTGCCAACGCTGCCCTGGCCGTCCTCCAGAAAGCTCTGAAGGCAGGTCAGCGCGGCGTTTTCCATCATGGCGGCCATAAAGGGCGTGCCGAACACCGGCAGGGCGCCGGAGCCGACAGCGGCGGCGGTGATCTCCTGTGTGACAGTCTGTTCCAGCTGGCACTTGGTTCCGATCAGGATCATAAAAGTTCCTCCTTATGTGTGGTTTTGTGACGATTCCAGTGTACACCAAAAATAAGATTTTGCAGGAAAGACCGGCGCTGGATCACCAGCGCCGGTTTTGAAGGCCGAAACGCGGCATAATACTATTTCTTGATAAAAAGCTTTTTATCAAGTTCTAGTAAGACAACATTCTTGGCGGCTGCGCCGCCGGGCCGCAGAATGCGGCCCCATAAAACGATTGTATCGTTTTATGAAGAATTAGTATAAGCGGCTTTCAGCGGGAAGATGGCCGCTTGGGATGCGGTGTCTTAACGGATCAGATGCCCAGCTCCGTCCAAAGGGTGTTGTACAGCATACGTGTCTCCGGGGGCAGGACCAGATAGGACTCACAGCGGTCCAGGATCTCCTGGGGAGCGGCCATGATCTCATAGATGGCGGGGTCCAGTTCTTCCTCGTACAACTCCTCGTAATAGGCGGGATACTGCTCCAGAGCCTCTTCGTTGGGAGAGGCGTACCAGATATAGTCCATGTTGGCCAGGTTGGCGTCTGTGGAGGCGATGAAGTTGATCCACGCCTCGGCCTCCTCCTTGTGGGGGGCGTCCTTCAGCACGCACATGGCGTCCATGAACCAGTTGCTGCCCTCATCGGGGATGACAAAGGCCAGGTCCTCGTTGTTCTCCAGCATGGTCAGGTAATCTCCGGCGTAGTAGGCGCCGATGGCGGCGTTTCCGCCCTCCATCTTCTGATAGATCTCATCCATGACGAAGGATTGGTAGACGCCGTTTTTCTTGGCATCCGCCAGCAGCTGGAAGGCCTCCCGCAGCTCGCCCTCGTCGGTGGTGTTCAGGGAGTAGCCCAGATACAGCAAGGCGGTGGCCATGGCATCCCGGGAGTTGCGGAACATCAGGACGTTTCCGGCGTACTTGGTGTCGAACATGGCGCCCCAGCTGGTGATGGGCTCGTCCACCATGGCGGTGTTGTAGATGATGCCCACGGTGCCCCAGGCATAGGGGACGGTGTACTTGTTCTCCGGATCATAGGGAAGGTTTTTGAAGCGCTGGTCGATCAGGTCAAAGTTGGGGATATTGCCGTAGTCCAGCTCCGCCAGCATGTCCTCCTCGATCAGCTGGGAGATCATGTAGTCGGAGGGGACGATGACGTCATAATCGCCGGCGCCGCTTTTCAGCAGGGAGTAGAGGGCTTCGTTGCTCTCCGCGGTCTGGTAGTTGACGATGATGCCGGTCTCCTCTTCAAACTGGGTGATCAGCTCCTCATCGATATATTCGCCCCAGCTGCATACGTTGACCACCGACTGGGCATTGGTGGCGCTGGTCAGCACCGTCACGCTGATCACGAAAGCGGCGGCCAGGGCCGCAGCCGTGCCCCGGCGCAGCCACTGTCCCTTTGGCGTGGAGAGTGTCCGGGATACCCGCTGGGCAAGGGGGCCGCGGCGGCGGACGGCCGCCTGTCCGCCCCTGCGTTCCAGCCGTGCCTCCCGGATATTGACGATGACAAGAAGCAGCAGAACGGTCACGAACAGCAGGGTGGAGATGGCGTTGATCTCCGGCGTGACACGCTTTTTGGTCATGCCGTAGATGGTCATGGCCAGGGTGGAGGAGGACGAACCCGCGGTGAAGTAGCTGATGATGAAGTCATCCACACTCATGGTGAAGGCCGTCAGGGCGCCGGAGACGATGCCGGGCTTGATCTCCGGCAGGATGACCTTCCAGAACGCCTGCATCCAGGTGCAGCCCAGGTCCATGGCCGCGTCCACCAGATTCTTGTCCATCTGCCGCAGCTTGGGGGAGACGGAGAGAATGACATAGGGGATGTTGAAGGTCACGTGGGCGATCAGCAGGGTGCCGAAGCCCAGCGTCAGGCGGGTGGGCAGCTCAATGACATGCTGCACGCCGTTGAACCAGACCGCGAAGTCCGACCAGAGGGTGAAGAAGGCCACGAAGAACAGGCACATGGCCACGCCGGTGACGATGTCCGCGTTCATCATGGGGATGTTGTTGACAGTGGTCAGCGCGGCGCGCTTGCGGCGGCGCAGGCTGTAAAAGCCGATGGCCGCGAAGGTGCCGGCGGCGGTGGCGATGGCGGTCGCCAGCAGGGAGACCAGCAGCGTGGTGTACACGCTCTGCATGATGAGCCGGTCCCGGAACAGCTTTTGATACCAATCCAGGGAGAAGCCGGCCCAGACGGTGTTGCTGTTGCCCTTGTTGAAGGAAAAGACGATCAGCAGAAGAATGGGGGCATACAGGAACAAGAACACCAGAGCCGTAAAGATCCGGTTGAAAGCGGAATTCTTTTTCACAGCATCACCGCCTGTTCCTCGCCCTCACCGAAGCGGTTCATGACCACCATGCACACCACGACGATGACCATCATCACCAGGGAGATGGCCGCGCCAAGCTGGGGGTTGTAGGCGCCGCCAAGGAACTGCTGCTCGATGAGGTCGCCCAGCAGAAGGTCGGTGCCGCCGCCCAGCATCTTGCTGATGGCGAAGGTGGAGACGGAGGGGACAAATACCATGGTAATGCCGGAGAGGATGCCCGGGAAGGACAGGGGCAGGATCACCCGGCGGAACACGTTGAAGGAGTTGGCGCCCAGGTCCCGGGCCGCCTCAATGAGAGAGTGGTCCAGCTTAATGATGACGGAGTAAATGGGCAGGATCATGAAGGGCAGGTAGTTATACACCATGCCCAGCACCACGGCGCCCTGGGTGTTCAGCATGTGGAAAAATTCAATGTCCGTGCCGAAGACCTGATTGTACAGGGCGATGAGCCCGATCCGCTGGAACAGGCGGTTCAAAAGCCCGTTGTTCTCCAGAATGGACATCCAGGAATAGGTCCGCAGCAGGAAGTTGATCCACATGGGCAGCATGATCAGCACCATGGCCGCCCGCTGGAACCGGGGGCCCTCCTTGCTCATCATGTAGGACACGGGATAGCCGATGAGCAGGCAGACGGCGGTGGCGATGAGGGCCAGCTTGAAGGAGCGGCCGAACACCACCGCGTAAGTGCCCATGTTGGCGAAGTTGTCCAGGGTAAAGCCGCCCTCGGCGGCGGAGAAGGCATAGACCACCACCATGATGATGGGGGCCACCACAAACAGGGCCATCCAGACCACATAGGGGATGGCAAAGTGAGAGAGCTTATTCCTCATCCTCGCTCTCCTCCTCATCCAGCGCGAGGCTGGCGTCGTCCAGTTCGTCATATTCCTCGGAGAAGGAGGAATAGTCGCCGAACATACCGGAGTAGGAACTCTTCTTCATCACGTGGATGCCGTCGGGGTCGATCTTGATGCCGATGCGGGCGCCGACGGGGGAGTGGTCCGTGGTCTGGATCAGCCACTTGAAGCCGCGGAAGTCCACGATGATGTCGTACTGCATGCCCTTGAAAGTCACGTTGGTGACGGTGCCCACCAGCTGGCCCTGCTCTACGGGGACGATGTCGATGTCCTCGGGCCGGATGACCACGTCCACCGGCTCATTCTCGCCAAAGCCGCCGTCCAGGCAGGGGAATTCCCGGCCGTACATTTTCACGCATTTGTCCCGGACCATGATGCCGTCAATGATGTTGGATTCGCCGATGAAATCCGCCACGAAGGCGTTTTTCGGCTCGTTGTAGATGTCCTCGGGGGTGCCGATCTGCTGGATGGAGCCCTTGTCCATGACCACGATGGTATCGGACATGGTGAGGGCTTCCTCCTGATCGTGGGTGACATATATAAACGTAATGCCCACCTGCTGCTGGATGCGCTTCAGCTCGATCTGCATGTCCTTGCGGAGCTTCAGGTCCAGCGCGCCCAGAGGCTCGTCCAGCAGCAGCACCTTGGGCCGGTTCACCAGCGCCCGGGCAATGGCCACCCGCTGCTGCTGACCGCCGGAAAGGGAGTCAGGCTTGCGGTTTTCAAAGCCCTTCAGGTTGATGACCTCCAGCATCTCCATGACACGCTCCCGGATCTCCTCTTCAGGGATCCTCACCAGCTTCTTCCCGGCGGGGCCGCTGGGATCAGGGCGTTTCTGCATCCGCAGTCCGAAGGCGATGTTCTCGAACACGTTCAGGTGCGGGAACAGCGCATATTTCTGGAACACGGTGTTGATCTGCCGCTTGTAGGGCGGAACGTCATTAATCCTCACACCGTCGAACAGGACGTCTCCGGACGTGGGAGTCACGAAGCCGCCAATGATCCGCAGCGTGGTGGTCTTACCGCACCCGCTGGGTCCGAGCAATGTGAGGAATTCTTTGTCATTGATGTACAGATTGATGTTGTTCAATACAGGTTCGTTGTCGTACGCCATGCACAGGTCCCGCAGGCGAATCAACTCTTTGGACATGTATCCTCCCCCATTTCAATAGTAATTTTTTCTGTGCTTTATGCGCCTCTTCTCTCTGTTGAGGGGGAACCTTTCTCGTCGAAATTCAGCAATTTGACTATATCGAAAGTATCTCCAAAAGTCAAGGGAATTACCTATTTTTATCGGGTATTTTTTGCGGAGGGAAAATATTTGCCCCGAAACGGCACGTCCGACACCGTGAAGGCCTTGCCCCGCAGGTAATTCAGCATCCCCGCGTCGGTGGGGAGATCGAAGTGCAGCTTGTAGGAATACAGGGCTTGGCGGGTCTCGTGATACCGCTTGTTGACCGCGCCGTTTCCGTACTTGCCGTCTCCCAGCAAAGGACAGCCGATCTCCGCCATGGAGACGCGGATTTGGTGTGTCCGGCCGGTGAGGAGGCGGCACTCCACCAGGGACAATTCTCCCCGGTTTTCCAGAGTTTTATAAAGGGTGACAGCGGTTTTTCCGCCGGGGACAGGGCGGCGGTAAAAGGACACCAGCTTTTTGGCCTCATCCTTCACCAGAAAGCCCTCGATCCGGCCCTCCGCGGGCCGGGGATGCCCTACGGTGACGCAGAGGTAGGATTTCTCCAGCTCGTGGTTTTTGATCTTCTCGTTGATGATGCGCAGCGTTTCCGCGTTCTTGGCGGCGATGACGATGCCGCCGGTGTTCCGGTCGATGCGGTTGCACAATGCCGGGGCGAAGGCGTTCTCCCACTTGGGGTTCCACTCTTTTTTCTGGTACAGGTACGCCTGGATGTGGTTGATGAGGGTGTTGACCTTCTCCGTCTCGTCGGCGTGGACCACCAGGCCGGGGCGCTTGTCCACCAGCAGAAGATTTTCGTCCTCGTAGACGATGTTCAGCTGGGGCTTGAATACGGTCAGGAAGAGATTTTCCTCATTGGGCTTGTCAAAGAACTCATCGTTGATATATAATTGTATCATATCCCCGGCGCAGAGGCGGGCGTCCCGTTTGGAGCCTTTGCCGTTGACTTTGACGCGCTTGAGGCGGATGTATTTTTGCAGCAGGGCAGGGGGCAGCAGGGGCAGGTTCTTGGACACGAAGCGGTCCAGACGCTGCCCGGCGTCGTTTTTTCCAATGGTGAATTCCCGCATGATGGGCCTCCTGTGGCATAGATCATATGATACTTATCATATCCGTTTGCCGGGAGATTGTAAAGTCCGGCCGGAATTTTTTTGATTTGATGAGGAGACACTGCACATGAAAGATCGTCCGAAGAAAAAACAGACCGGGAAAGTGAACTACGTCTGGGTGCTGGCGGGAGGATATCTGCTCTACCTGGCGGTCCAGCTGTTCATCGGTGTGTTTGCCGGCAGATCCGACACGCCCGCCATCGGCATTGGCGGCGGCGTGGTGTTCACAGCCGTCGGCGGCGCGCTGATCTTCCGGGAGTGGAAGGCGTACAAATTCGGCAGGGAGCATATCGACGATCCCGCCACCTGGAGCGACGAGCCGGAGGAGCTGCCGGAGGGATCGGAGGAAGGCGGGGAGGACACATGAGCGCGGAGCTGCTGGCGGCCATCCAGACCGGCCGGACGTGGCTGGACCGCTTTACCCGGCGGGAATATCCCAAGGCTTTCCGGGAATACACGGAGCGCTTTGCCCCCGTCTATGGGGAGGCGGTCCAAAAGACAGGCGGGGACGAGGCGGCCCTTCAGGCGTTGGCGGAGGAGATCCTGGACGGACTGGCGGACGGCTGGAAGCGCCAGCGCGTCTGGAACCGGGCTGCTGTGAAGGTCAACGAAAAACAGATGATGGTGGACTATCTCTCGCCCATGCTCCTGGGAATGGAGGACACGGACTGCCCCCGGTTCGCGGAGCTTCTGCGGGACCGCTGGGCTGCCCGGTGGCCCAAGGACGCCTATTCCATTGTGCCCTATGCCAGGATCGCGGGGGGATTCCGGAATTCCATCCTGGGCATCGACTTTGCCAACAAGCACCTGGACACGGAGAACGACCGCTGAAAAAAACTGGCGGAAAATTGAAAAAATTGTTTGACAACGAGGGAGCCATCCCTTATAATACTAATCGTGTCATTGCGAGGTAGCTTATGCTTTTTGACGTAAAATCCATTCTGCATGCCCCCGGCAAACGGCTGGGATTCCAGTTTGAGCTGGATCTTTCCGACGTGGAGTTTTCCGGCAGGTATCCGGTCAGCCGGCCTGTGGAGGTCCGGGGCGAGGTACGCAACACAGCGGACCTGCTGGACCTGACTCTGACGGCCCGGGCCACGCTGGACGCGGTCTGTGACCGCTGCGGCAAGGCCTTTTCCCAGGAAAAGGAGATCGTTTACAGCTGCATGCTGGCGGAGGAGCTCCAGAACGAGGACAACGATGAGATCGTTCTTCTGGAGGACGGCAAGGTGGATGTGGGCGATTTGGCTCGCACGGCGTTCATCCTCGGAATGGACACCAAAACACTGTGTTCTGAAGATTGCAAGGGACTGTGTTCCCGCTGCGGCGCCGACCTGAACCTCGGCCCCTGCTCCTGCAAAAAGGAGACGGATCCGCGGCTGGCCGTCCTGGCCAAACTTTTGGAGAACAAATAAAGTATGAATAAGGACGGGCCACACTCCCGGGCCTTTGAATGATCAAGGAGGTGTCACAATGGCAGTACCTAAGGGAAAAGTATCCAAAGCAAGACGCGATAAGCGGCGCAGCTCCACATGGAAGCTGGCGGCTCCCGGTCTCGTCGCATGCCCGAAATGCGGTGCGCTGCACCTGCCTCACAGAATGTGCCAGGAGTGCGGTACTTACAACGGCCGCGAGGTCAAGGTTGTCAAGTCCGTCGTCGCGAAATAAGGATTGCATGCTTGCTTCAGGAGGGAAGGAGAGATCTTTCCCTCCTTACTTTTTGCCCGCCGCATGAAAGGAGCGCATGATGAGAAGTGTGACACTGTTTATCGCCGCGAGTCTGGACGGCTATATTGCCCGCAGAGACGGCGGCATCGACTGGCTGCATGGGCAGGACGATTCCGGAGACGATATGGCTGGCTTCGATGACTTTATTCAGGATATCGACACGGTGATCATGGGCTGGAATACCTATCATCAGATCAGCACCGAGCTTTCTCGGGAAAAATGGCCCTACCGGGGGCTGACCGCCTATGTGATGACGCACAGGACGCCGCCCCAAACAAAAGAGGACATCCATTTTGTGGATCAGGATGTCTGTGAACTGACCGCCGATCTGAAGCGCCGGCCAGGGAAGGGCATCTGGATCTGCGGCGGCGCGGGCGTTATCCGCCCCCTGCTTCAGGGACGGATGATCGACCGTCTGCACATTTCTGTCATTCCCGTCCTTCTGGGAGAGGGAATCTCCCTGTTCGGCGGTGTGGAGCAAAAGCTGCGCCTTCTCCGCTCCCAAAGCTGCAACGGCATCACGGACCTGGTCTATGAGGTGGAATAGGGATTTTTTAACTTGCTATCCGGCTATCCGGCGGATATAATATACTTGTGATTTTATGAGAAGGAAAGGATGTGAGAGCCGATGAAACCCATCGTTGCCATCGTGGGACGGCCCAATGTGGGCAAGTCCATGCTGTTCAACAAGCTGATCGGCAGACGGCTTTCTATCGTGGAGGATACCCCGGGCGTCACCCGGGACCGCATTTATGGGGAGACGGACTGGAACGGCCGGAAGTTTACCCTCATCGACACCGGCGGCATCGAGCCCCGGACGGACAACCAGATCCTGGAGTTTATGCGGGACCAGGCCCAGATCGCCATTGAAAACGCCAATGTCATCATTTTCTTGACGGATATCAAGACCGGCCTCACCGCCTCCGACCAGGAGGTGGCCAACATGCTGCTGCGCAGCGGTAAGCCCATTGTGCTGGCGGTGAACAAGATGGACTCCACCGGCGCTGTGAATCCGGATTTTTATGAGTTCTACAACCTGGGACTGGGAGATCCCATCGCCGTCTCCGCGGTCCACGGCCACGGCACCGGCGACCTGCTGGACGCCTGCGTGAAGTATTTCCCACCGGAGGATGAGGAGGACGAGGAGGATGACGCCATCAAGGTGGCCGTCATCGGCAAGCCCAACGCGGGCAAATCCTCCCTGGTGAACAAGATCCTGGGGGAGAACCGTGTGATCGTCTCCGACGTGGCGGGCACCACACGGGACGCCATCGACTCCCGCTTTGAAAACGAACAGGGCAGGTTTGTCTTTATCGATACCGCCGGCATCCGCAAGAAGTCCAAAGTAGAGGAGGATATCGAGCGGTACAGCGTCCTCCGGGCCACCATGGCCATCGAGCGCAGCGATGTGTGCCTCATCATGATCGACGCCACCGAGGGCGTCACGGAGCAGGACACCAAGGTGGCGGGGCTTGCCCACGAGGCGGGCAAGGCCAGCATCATCGTCATCAACAAGTGGGACCTGGTGGAGAAGGACGGCAAGACCATGGACCACATGCGGGAGAAGGTCCGGCAGGACCTGGCCTTTATGACCTACGCTCCCATCCTGTTCATCTCCGCCAAGACCGGCCAGCGGGTGGAAAAGCTGTTTGAGATGATCGACTACGTCTCCAACCAGGCCAGCGTCCGCATCACCACGGGCATGCTGAACAGCATCCTGGAGGACGCCCAGACACGGGTACAGCCCCCCACGGACAAGGGCCGCCGGCTGAAGATCTACTATATGACACAGGTGGGCGTCAAGCCGCCGCATTTCGTGGCCTTCTGCAACGACGCCAAGCTCTTCCACTTCTCCTACCGGCGGTATCTGGAAAACTGCATCCGCAGCACCTTTGGCCTGGAGGGCACCCCTGTGATCCTCTCCATCCGGCAGAAGGGTGACAAGGAGGAGTAAGAGATGCTTGACGCATTTGAGATGCCCATCTGGGCGATTTTTGGGATTTCCGCGGTGGCGGCCTATTTCCTGGGCTGCTTCAACGGGGCGGTCATCGTCTCTAAGTATATCCTGCGGGACGATGTGCGCAGCCACGGCAGCGGCAATGCGGGACTGACCAACTTTTACCGGACCTTCGGCGGCCCTCTGACCGCCGTGGTCATCCTGACAGATGTGTTGAAAGCAGTGCTGGCGGTGCTGTTGAGCCGGTGGCTGATGTTCCACGGCTTTACGATTTTCCTCTCCGCCGCGTCAACGACGGCTCTCTACGATGCCATCGCAAAATATTGGGCGGGCCTGTTCTGCCTGCTGGGCCATATGTTCCCCTGTATGTTCCACTTCAAGGGCGGCAAGGGCATTCTCTCCGGCGGCACCATCGCCATCATGGTCGACTGGCGCATCGCCCTGGTGGTCTGGGGCGGATTCCTGCTTCTGACCATCCTGACCCGCTACGTATCCCTTGGCTCCCTGTGGGCCGGGGCCAGTTTCCCGTTCATCTCCTGGTACTGCTATCCCGATCCTATCATCGTGGCCCTGGCATTTGCCTGCGGCGCTCTGGTGGTGTGGCAGCACCGGGCCAATATCAAGCGGCTGATCCAGGGAAATGAGAATAAGTTCAGCCTGCACCGAAAATCATAGGAGGACAGAGATGAAAGCAGTGGTTTTGGGCAGCGGCGGCTGGGGCACGGCGTTGGCGCTGGTCCTCTGCGACAATGGACATGATGTGACGCTGTGGTCCCACGATTCCGCCAAGGCGGAGGAGATGACGAAAACCCGAGAAAATCCCCTGCTGAAGGGCGTCCGCCTGCCGGACAGCCTGCGTATCACCGGGGATCTGGCCTGCCTGGAGGGGGCGGACATGGTGGTTTGCGCCAGCCCCTCCTTCGCCGTCCGGGAGACGGGGAAGAAGGCCGCGCCGTATCTGCGGCCCGACAGTATTTTGGTGACGGTCTCCAAGGGCATCGAGCGGGACACCAACCTGCGCATGAGCCAGGTCTTGCAGGAGGTCACGGGGAATATTTGTAAAGTAGTTTCCCTTTCCGGGCCTTCCCACGCAGAGGAAGTGAGCATCAGGATGCCCACCGGCTGCGTGTCTGCCTGTCCGGACCGGATGGCGGCCCGCTTCGTGCAGGACGCCTTTATGAACGACTATTTCCGTGTCTACACCAGCTATGACATCATCGGTGTGGAGCTGGCGGCGGCGCTGAAAAACGTGGTGGCTCTCAGCTGCGGCATTTGCAGCGGCCTGGGCTTCCAGGACAACACCAAGGCCCTGCTGATGACCCGGGCCATGGCGGAGCTGACCCGCCTGGGCGAGCAGCTGGGCGGCACCCGCCGCACCTTTGGCGGCCTGGCGGGCATGGGAGACCTCATCGTCACCTGTACCTCCATGCACTCCCGGAACAACCGGGCGGGCATCCTGATCGGTCAGGGCAAGACCGTGGAGGAGGCCATGAAAGAGGTGGGCGCTGTTGTAGAGGGCTATTACGCCGCCGAGAGCATCCACCAGCTGGCGGAGCGGGAGCATGTGGACATGCCCATCTGCCGCTGTGCCTACGAGGTGCTGTACCACGGCAAAAACGTCCGGGATGTGGTGACGGAGCTGATGACCCGGGCCAAGAAGGACGAACTGCTGGAGACCACCTGGATGTAAAGAAAAAGAGAGGACGAAAGTCCTCTCTTTACTATTTGACCGGCGGCATCACAGACGCGGAGCCTTTCAAAGCATGGGCGTTCTTTGAAAAACAGCCTGGGATAGAAAGGCCGGAGAGCACACGGCGTGTGCTCTCCGGCTGAGAGAATAATGATCAGTTGGCTTTCAGCGTATGTTTGCTGTGGGCGAAGGTCTTGACATAAAACAGCACGAAGAACGCCGCTGCCACAGCAAGGCCCACGGGATAGGCAACAGAGGTGGGCAGGTTCAGGCACTCAGGAGCCTGGAGGAAGTAGGTCACGGAGACCGCGGTCATGAATGCCGCGGGCAGAGCGGACATCATGCAGGCCACAGGGGGATAGCCGTACCGGAACAGGAACACGGCGCCGGTCCACAGGACGATCATGGCTAAGGTCTGATTGGCCCAGGAGAAGTAGCGCCACAGCACGTCCCAGGGCAGCGCCAGCGCGATGAACGCGCCCACCGCCAGCAGAGGCACGGACAGAGCGGCACGCTTGCTGGTGCTGGACTGGTCGATGTGGAACCAGTCGGCGATCGTCAGGCGGGCGGAGCGGTAGGCGGTATCACCGGAGGTGATGGGGCAGGCGATGACGCCGATCATGGCCAGAACGCCGCCCACAGGGCCCAGCAGGGAGGTGGAGATATCATATACCACACTGCCGGCACCACCGGCAGCAATGGCGTCCGTCAGGCCCTGCATGCCGTCCAGGAGAGAGCCGTGATCGGTGTAGAAGGTCACACCGGCGGAGGCCCAGATCAGAGCGATGATGCCCTCGGCCACCATGGCGCCGTAAAACACAGTGCGGCCCTGCTTCTCGCTGGTGATGCAGCGGGCCATCATGGGAGACTGGGTGGCGTGGAAGCCGGAGATCGCGCCGCAGGCCACGGTGACGAACATCATGGCCCACTTGGGCAGGCTGTTGGGATGAACGACCGTCAGCGCGGAGAGCGTCAGCTCGGGCATATCGGCGCCGCGGAACAGAATGGTGGCGCCGCCGATACCGACGGCCATGACGATCAGGCAGATGCCGAACACGGGATACAGCTTGCCGATGATCTTATCGATGGGCAGGAAGGTGGCAACCAGGTAATAGATCATGATGACCGCCAGCCAGAACATGGTGCCCAGGGACTCGGGAGTCAGCTTAGCCAGCAGGCCGGCGGGACCCACGGAGAAGTTGACGCCCACCATGACCAGCAGGACCACGGAGAAAACACGCATGATGAAGGTGATCACCCTGCCCATGTACAGGCCGACGACTTCAGAGATGGACTTTCCGTCGTTCCGCTCGGACATCATGCCGGAGAGGAAGTCGTGGACACCGCCGCCCAGGATGGTGCCGAACACGATCCACAGATAGACCGAGGGCCCCCAGCAGGCGCCGGACAGGGCGCCGTAAATGGGCCCCAGACCCGCGATGTTCAGCAGCTGGACCAGAAAGACACGCCAGGTCTTCATGGGCACGTAGTCCACGCCGTCCGGATGGACGACAGCAGGCGTCTGGCGCCCGTCAACGCGAAAGATTTTTTCCACCAGCTTACTGTAAGTCAGAAAGCCGAAAATCAAAAGCGCCAGACAGACAAAGAATGTAATCACAAAAAAGCCTCCTTACGATATGTTCCATATCCTGCGCAGAAAACGGGAGGGAATGGTTCCGCCGCAACAGGGTAAGGTTCCATTTCGTTGGAGAGTATAGGCGCATTTTTCTCCGTGGTCAAGATAGGACCTGATAAAAAATTAACATAAAAAGGCGGAAAAAGCACATTAAAATTGTTGGTTTTTGGCGCGCGCTCTGGGAAAACAGCAGCGGCCGGGCAGATGTCCGGCCGCTTGACAGATTTAGAACCTGTATTCACAACCGCTGAACGCCGTCTGAGCGGCCTTTTTCCCGCCATACGGCGTCGCTTTCCCTTGCCATACGTCAGTATGGCTGCGGAAAATCTCCTTGTCTGACGAGAAAAATCCTCGTCCATCCGGC